>WQXD01000113.1 GCA_009785015.1 Oscillospiraceae bacterium
GGTATAATCACCCTCAACGGCATCGACATAAGAAAGTATGACTACGCCGAATATATGGATATCTTCTCCGTCGTGTTCCAGGACTTCAAGCTGTTCTCGTTCACGCTGGGCCAGAATGTGGCCGCGTCGGTGCACGTCGACGGAGAGCGTGCGGGGGAGTGCCTATCGATGGCGGGGCTGAGGGATATGGCGAAGGGACTGGACACGCCGCTGTACAAGGATTTCGAGGAAGACGGCGTGGAGATATCTGGGGGCGAGGCGCAGAAGATAGCGCTTGCGCGGGCGCTGTACAAAGACGCGCCGTTCATCGTGCTCGATGAGCCTACGGCGGCGCTGGACCCGATAGCGGAGTACGAGGTGTACTCGAAATTCAACGAGATAGTGGGTGACAAAACGGCGGTATACATATCGCACCGGTTGTCGTCGTGCCGGTTCTGCGACGACATAGCGGTATTCGACGATGGCGAGCTGATCCAGCGGGGCAGCCACGACGCGCTGCTTGCGGACGCGGGCGGCAAATATCACCAGTTATGGAACGCGCAGGCCCAGTACTATAACGCGCCCCAAAAATCTCCTCTCACCCCATAGCGCTGATAATTTCGACAATTTTGTTGTCCGGGTCCCACTTGACCGTGCAGCCGAGCGTTTCGGCGATAAAGCGCACGGGGATCATCGTCCTGCCGTTTATCAGCTTGGCCGGCACGTCCAATACGCGCTCGTCCATGACATCGGGAATAGGGGTGAAAACCTTCGCTTTGTTGGAGCCGATTTTCAGCGATATCATCAAAACGTCGGTCGCGTAACTGTAGATATTCACGGTTTGCGTCCCCGAATCCCACGTCACGAGATACCCCAGCGCTTCGACGACCGCGCGCATGGGGGCAAGGGTGCGCCCGTCCTCTATAACGGGGGCGACGTCCGTGGATATGACCTTTCCGTCTATTTTGAGCGTGATGGGCTTCGCCGCGTGTTCCGCTGCGGCCGCTTTGGCTGCCGCCGCGGCTTTTTCGTCCGCGATTCTCTGTATTTCGTTGAGAATCTCTATCTCTTCTAAAATCTTTTCGGTTTCCTCCTGCCTTATTCTCAAATATTCCTCCGCGGGAAGGCTTTCAAACCAGGTTTCATATAACTGCTTCGCTTCCATATAAACCGCCAGCGCGTCCAGCATTTGGTCGTCAGGGGCGTAGTACATCCACTGCTCGTATAAATAATCCAGCCAGAGTTTCCATTCGTCGTAGCCCCAATTGTCTTTGGGGCCGGATTTCACCTTGTCAAACCGGGCGAGGTATTCAGAGTTGCTGACATTTTCATCCCGCGCGCTTGAGTTTTTCTTCAGGCCGTCGATGTGCCCGTCTGAATATCCGTCCGAATAACCCGAAAAATAATCAAACCAGTTTTCGGAACCCATCTGCGGGCCCTGTTCCGCGTCGTAGTCGCGCCCGGCAAAACCGTCCGCGTATCCCGTGGCGTAACCTTCGTCATACGCCTTTGTTTGGCCGGCGGCATATACCGACGCGCCGGAAAACGCCAAAAAGAGAACCGAAATCAAAACCGAAATAAAAACAATCTTTTTTTTCATAACAAAACCTCCAAAATAATTCAAAATAATTTTTACCTTTACCAATACATGGGGGGCAGAATATCTTTCTGAAGCTCGCACATTTCGTTTATCAGGGCGACGGAGTTGTGATAACTCGAAACCGTCGGGTCGAGCAGCAAAGCCTGCAGCAGCTTGTTGCGGGATTTTTCCGCGTATGCTTCTATGAGCAAACGGTGAATCGTGCCCTGTGTGTTTATCATGGAAGCTATGGCGGCGGGCAGCGGATCGCATTTGTGCGGATGTATGCCCCCTTTGTCGACAAGAGCCGGAAGTTCTATGACCGTTCCTTCCGCCAAATCGGGAGCGTAGCCCTTATTTGGCACATTTACCGCTTCTATTTCGGCCGGAGTGTCAAAATATATGGCCTGGGCTATCGGTATGCCGAATTCCCCGGAGACGCGCATCTCCCTTCCCGCGCCGAAACTGCCTTCATAGCCTCCTTCATTTTTTTGGGGGAACAGTTCATGGCGCGACGCCGCGCCGGATATATTGTAGATAAAAGCCGGGGGGGTTTTCGTCTCCCAGGGCTGTTCGCAGGCGGGGTCGAAATAATACTGCGCGCTCTGGCTCGCCAAAAATCCGTCGCTCCATGCGAAATATTCGCCTATATGGTTCGCGCCGGGATATGACCACAGCCCGTATGTGCGAAGCATCACGCGCGACAGCGCCCATTCGTCCCAATGCGCCAGAGGATCGGCCTTTTTTTCCTGTTCATGGAGTTTCGGATACAAATCCTCGCTGGTTTTTTTGTCCCATATTTTGGTGAACCAGCCAAAATGGTTGAGCCCGACGGGGGAAGCGCCTATGCGTTCGACGGGCATCTGCAGAAATTCGGCGAGCTGCCACATGCCCCCGCCTATCCCGTGGCACAGACCTACCGCTTTGATTTTGGTGAGCCTTGATACGCCCTCGACGAGTTTCGCTTCGGGGTTGGTGTAATTGAGAAGCCACGCGTCCGGGCAGCCCTTCTCCATCGCGCGGGCGATCTCAAGGACCGGCCCGAGATTTCTGAGCGTGTGGAACATTCCGCCCGGCCCGCCGTTTTCGCCGTATATCTGCCTGAACCCGTAGCGCCTCGGTATATGAAAATCCTGCGACCAGTAGTGGTAGCGGTCGACCTCGATTGCAGTGATGACAAAATCCGCGCCGCAGACCGCCGCTTCCAAATCCGTCGAGGCATTTATGATAATTTTCCGGCCGAGTTTTTCCGCCAGCTTTTCGCAGTAGGCCTTTGAAACTTCAAGCGCCGTTGCCCGGATGTCCATCAGATAAATTTCCAATTGGTCCAACGCGTTGAAAGGTTCATTTAACAGAATATCGGTGAGTGTGGCCGGGCAGAAGCTGACGCTGCCGGCCCCGATGACCGCGAATTTCACTTTTTTCAAAATATACGCCCCCTTAAAATATTAATATTTGGAAAGTTATTGAATTATTTGCCGCTTTGTGGTATGATATATATAATATTACCACAAGGAAATTATTTTTTTATGAACAGACAGGAAATTTTGGAAATGTACAAGGGGATAAAATGAATACACAAAAAAAACAAAAAAAAGCCAGAAACATCGTCTTTTATTTCTCCGATCAGCAAAGGCATGACACAATCGGGGCGTACAGCGACCGGGCTAAAAAATTCAACATAACCCCGAATCTCGACGAAATGGCGGAAATGGGGGTGAAATTCGAGTACGCCTTTACCCCGCAGCCCGTTTGCGGCCCTGCGAGGGCCTGTATTCAAACGGGACGATACGCCACCCAAAACGGCTGTTTTACAAACGGCAGGGCGCTGAAAAAAACCGATTTGACAATAGCGAAATACCTCAACAGCGCGGGATATGACACCGCGTATGTGGGAAAATGGCATCTTGCCTCGGAAAACGGGTCAGCGGACTACATGACAAAAGCCGTGCCCGAAGATTTGCGCGGCGGGTACAGATACTGGCGCGCGGCCGACGTGCTGGAATTTACCTCGCACGGATACGGCGGATATGTCTACGACGAAAACATGAACAAAATCGGCTTTGACGATTACAGATGCGACTGTATAACGGATTTCGCGCTCGATTACATCGAAAACAAAGACGGCGATATCCGCAGCGGACAAAAACCGTTTTTTTTGTTTTTATCGCACATAGAGCCCCATCATCAAAACGACAGGGAAAAATTCGAGGGCCCGGAAAATTCAGCCGAAAAATTCAAGGATTTCGAGATTCCGGAGGATTTAAAAGGCGCGGCGGACACGGAGCCCGATTTCAAGGATCATTTTGCCAATTATCTCGGCTGCTGCCACAGCCTCGACTACAACCTCGGCCGGATTATATCAAAACTCAAAGCAAAAAACATCTTCGAAGATACCGTAATAATATACACAAGCGACCATTCCTGCCATTTCAGGACGCGAAACGGAGAGTACAAGCGGTCGTGCCATGAAAACAGCATAAGAATCCCGATGATAATATACGGCGGGGATTTTACGGGCGGCCTGAAAATTGAAAATCTCGTGAGTTTGATCGATTTGCCGCCGACAATACTGCGTATCGCGGGCCTTGAGGTCCCGGATGATTTCATGGGAAAACCGCTTACCGGCACTCTGAACCGAAACCCGGCATGGGAAGACGAAATATACACGCAGATAAGCGAGAGCCAGCTCGCGCGCTGCGTGAGGACCCCGAAATGGAAATACTGCGTCGCCTCGCCTGAAAACCCGTGGAACACGAGCCAAACGGATAAATACCGTGAATATGCCTTGTATGATCTGGAAAGCGACCCGCATGAACAGAACAATTTGATAAAGGCGTCCGGATTTGAAAGCGTAAAATCCGAATTGTCGGGGATTTTATTCAAACATATGGCCAAAACAGGGGAGACGCTTCCGGAAAGGATTGATCTTTGATGTCAAAATCGCTTGTTCTGGCTGAAAAGCCGTCGGTGGCCAAAGAAATCGCGAAAACGCTCGGCTGCCGGCAAAATGAAAACGGCTGTATTTCGGGGGGAAAATATATAATCACATGGGCCCTCGGGCATTTGGTGACGCTCGCCGACCCCGAAAGTTACGGCGAGCAGTACAAATCGTGGAATCTCGAATCCCTGCCCATACTTCCCCCGAAAATGGAGCTTGTGGTGATCAAAGAAACTTCCAAGCAGTTTAAAATCGTAAGGGAGCTGCTCTCCAGAGCGGACATATCCGAGGTCATCATAGCCACCGACGCGGGCCGCGAGGGAGAGCTTGTCGCGCGCTGGATCCTTTTGAAATCCGGCTGCAAAAAACCCGCCAAACGCCTGTGGATTTCCTCCCAGACGGACAAGGCCATACAAAACGGGTTCGCTTCCCTGAAACCCGCGTCCGATTATGACAATTTGTTTTTGTCGGCTTCGGCGCGCGCGGAAGCGGACTGGCTTGTGGGCTTCAACGTGACCCGCGCGCTGACCTGCAAGCACAACGCGCAGCTCTCGGCGGGGCGCGTGCAGACGCCGACGCTCGCCCTGATTGCAGCCAGGGAACAGGAAATAAGGAGCTTCGTTCCGAAAGATTATTTTTTAATCAGGGCAAAATTGGACGGATTTTCGGCTGTATGGAGGGGAAAAGACGGCCAGTCGAGGATATTTGACCATTCGGCCGCTGAAAAAATTCTGGCGGGCATCGCCGGCAAAAGGGCGGAAGTGTCGGAAATATCAAAACAATACAAAAGCACGCCGCCCCCCGCCGCCTATGATCTGACCGAGCTGCAGCGGGACGCGAATAAAAAATATTCGTATTCCGCCAAACAGACGCTTTCAATCATGCAGTCGCTGTATGAGTACCATAAAATCGTCACTTATCCGCGCACCGATTCGCGCTATATCACCTCCGACGTCGCCGCCACCCTGGGTGACCGTCTGAGAGGCTCCGCAGTCGGAAACTATGCGGAAACGGCCAGGGCTCTGCAAAAAAGCCGCCCGTTTTCGACGCGCTGGCTCGTAAATGACAAATTGGTCACCGACCACCACGCAATTATCCCGACGGAGGAGCCCGTAAATCTTTCGGCTCTGTCGCCGGAAGAACGCAATATTTTCGATCTGGTCGTCAAGCGTTTTTTCGCGGTTCTTTCGCCCGCTTTCGAATATGAGGAAACAAAGCTGACGCTTGCAATCGGTCAGGAAAATTTTTACGCCAAAGGCAAAATCGTAAAAGCGGCGGGCTGGAAATCGATATACGGCTCTGCGTCAGGGGAGGACGACGAGGGCGATGAGGGCGGCGGGGATGAAAGCGAAACCGAACAAAATCTTCCGCAAATCAAAAAAGGCGACAGGCTCGACGTAAAATCGTGCGCTGCGGAAACAAAAAAGACAAAGCCCCCGCCGCGTTATACGGAAGCCACGCTGCTTTCCGCCATGGAAGACCCCTCCGGACAAATCCAAAACAAAGCGCTGCGCGAGACGATTGCGGGGACAAGCGGTCTGGGGACCTCGGCGACGAGGGCGGATATAATCGAAAAATTGTTTTCGTCTTTTTACGTGGAACGCGCAGGAAAGGAGATCGTCCCCACTTCCAAGGGGATTCAGCTGGTTTCGATCGTGCCGCCGGATCTAAAGTCGGCGGAACTCACCGCCAAATGGGAGCAGCAATTGAACAAAATCAGCAAAGGCGAGGCAAAACGCGATAATTTTATCGCGGAAATGAAAAAATACTCGACGGACCTCGTCGCGATGGTAGCGCATGGCGGCGCAAAGTATATACACGACAACATGACAAGGCAGAAATGCCCCGAATGCGGAAAATTTCTGCTTGAGGTGAGCGGCAAAAGGGGCAAAATGCTCGTATGCTCGGAGCGCGAATGCGGCTACCGCAAGAACACCGTCATCGAAACGAATGCGCGCTGTCCCACTTGCCATAAAAAACTCCAGATACGCGGCGAGGGTGAAAACCGCATATTCGCGTGCATATGCGGGCACCGCGAAAAAGTGTCCGATTTCGAAAAACGCCGCGCCGACGCGGGAGCGAGCAAAGCGGATGTGAAAAAGTACCTCGAGCTGCAGGAGTCAAAAGAAAAAGCGGCCCCGAAAAACACCGCTTTGGCCGAGCAATTGGCCAAATGGATAGAACAAAACAGCCAGGGCGGCGAAAGCGACAAAAAATAGCGTGCCAAAAAAACAAGAATGGCCCCATTCCCGCGAGGGTTTGGGGCGTGATGGGCGGTTTGTATCGGAAATGTCTTTTTCAATAACCGCTAAAGCGAACCAACTAAACCAATGGGCGAATATTCGCCTTTTCGAGAGCGGTCAATCAATCATTATGTATTCACGGTTAAAGCATTTTTCAAACATGAGCAACCTCCGTTACGATTTATGATGTAAAATTCTGCGGTTTTATTTTATCTCCCAAATAATTATGCCAAGCCGTTTTGCTTCTTCGTCTGTCGGATAGCGCAATTTGCCGATGTCTGCTAAATAATACGGGATAGTAGTTCTGCAAGTTATGCCTGTTGATATGTGATTTTTTTCGTTTTCAGGAAGAAATTCCGGGATTTGTGCTTTCGCTTGTTTCATATAACCCTTGATAAAATCTACGAAATAATCGCCGCCGAGTTCAGTTTCTATTTCCAATAAAATTTCGTCTAATTTATCATATTCAACTTTTGTCAAGTAGGGTATCATCATGCTTATTTTATCTCTTTCAACTTTTACAAGCCCTGCTTCACTGTAAGTCGCAACGAGCATTTTGTCATAATCGCTCGGCGTGAGATTATTTCTTGTGATTTCTGCCACACGCCGGATTTTCAACAATTCATCGCCCCAATAAATGCGTCTATCTCCGCCGATTTTAAACAGCGCATAGGTAGTTACTTGAAATGAGCTTACTTCTTTCGGCGCCCATGCGTTCGATTCACGATAACCCGCCCAATCCCAATATTTTTTTACTTCATCAGGCAAATTGCTTACATAATTTTCTTCTTTTAGTTTAGCCGTTAACCAATGTGTACTGCCGTCTTTTCTTTTCGGCGCACTCCAAGCAAATTCTTTCGTTCCGTCTATAATAGCGTCGGCTTGATTTTCAAGTCTAACAATTAGACGGGACAGTAAAACCCACATTAAAAAATCTTTATCCAAGTCCGCGCCGAGAAAACTTATTGCTTTTATATCTTCAAATTTTTTATCAAGCGCGTCATATAATTTTTCCGCTTTATATTTTATGTTATCATAACTGTACTGCGTCTGTATTTCGTCAAATCGTTGAGTGCGTATGAAAAAACTTGTTTGATATTTATTCCCATCGACGAGCGTCATATAATCCATGAAAACAAGTTCTTCCAAGTGCGGCTCGATAAATACGGCGGCAACTGATAATTTTTGTGCGATTTTTTCAATGGTCAACGGCTTGCCATAGCACGCCCAACAAATATTATCCACGAGTCTGTATTGTCCAACACCTCTCGTAGAATTTCTGTCCCCGTCTTGCCATGCTTCAAGCGTAATCGGCTTGTAATTCAAATTTTCGGTATTCATATTTTCAATTCTCCCTTTTAATTTTTTTCTTATTTCGACTAAATGCCATCGAACGGTGGAATCAGATATGTTCAACTCTTTTGATACTTGTGCGCTTGATTTGCCGTCGTAGTAAGTCATCGTGATAATGTCGCGGTGGAGTTTTGACAAATACGCTATTTCCGTTTTCATTTTTTCAATGAACACCGCGTTTTCAATTTCGTTTTGCAAATCATTGTCATCGGAAAGATTGTGCATATCGTCAATATTTATGCTGTTCCAATGTTTTTTATTTTTGCGATAAAATTTAGACCAGCAATGATAGCAGATTGTATAAACGAACCCATTTATATTTTCTATTTCAGGGTTCTTGGGTATAGACGTGAACAAAGAGATTAAAATTTCTTGCGATAAATCTTCTGCGTCATAAATATTGCCGGTCTTATCATAAGCGAAAGATAATATCTTTTTTGAATATTTCTCAATGAATTGAGTGTTAAAAATATCTATAAATCCTCACCGTCCTTTCTGTTTTATTTTTTTTAGAAGCACCTCTATATAAAGTGCCGCAATAATAAAAAACTGTTGGTAGAAATCGAAAATATTTTTTTCGCAAAAAAGAAAATCGGAACGCGACATCGTATGAAGTGCGCCCCGATTTTGACGGGCAAGAATGAAGCGACACGCCGAAAGGCGGAGCGGCTCAAACGAAGCCCGAAGCGGACGGAAAGACGGCACGGTCACGCGGCGGCTTGTCCGGCAGCGTCGACACAGCACCCGCGCCCTGCGCGCTCTTGTGAGGGGTGGTGACTTTGATACGCTTCCCGTTCCCGCCGAAACCCCGGCACTGTGGGCATCTGGTAATGGACTCCCCTTTGAAAGATATGTAATCGCATTAAATTTCGAGGTGTGCAAATGGAATTTGATGAACGAAAATATGGCGTATCTTTGCCCTCTTTTGAAAGAGGGTGGCACGCGAGCAACCGAAAAACCACGGTAGTACCACGAAAATTCCGCGTGACGGGTGTTTGCGTCCCCCCGCACAACATCTGATCCAGCAAAACACCACCGCCCGCGGGCGGAGCCTCTTTACAAAGAGGCCAGGGGGAGTATCACTCCTGCGTTGCTCTGATACCATAAGGCGCTTAGCGGTGGGTTGTTTAAATATTGCCGCCGAAAATGTACCCTATCGGGTGTAGCGAAAAAAATCTCAAACTGATATAATATTGGCATAAATATTTTATGGAGGTTTTTTCGAAATGAAAAAGGCAATAGTAAAAATCGCAGTCGGAATAGTTTTGGCGCTGGCACTTGTACTGACGGCATCCGCCCATTCCGGGCGCACGGATTCAAAGGGGGGCCACAAAGACAACAAGAACGCAAGCGGACTTGGATCCTACCATTTTCACTGCGGCGGGAACCCCGCCCATTTGCACAACGGCGGCTGCCCTTATGCAGCTTCAACGCCGTCTACGCCGGCCAAACAGCCCGCCTCTCCCAAGGCGCCTTCTGCAGACGAGCCGCTGGGCGACGTTGTGTACACGGATATAAAGGCGTATATCAACGGCAATCCCATTCCGGTGAGCAATATCAACGGCCAGGCGCATATAGTCGTGGAGGATCTGCAGAAATACGGCTTTGACGTGGTGTGGAACGCAAAGGCAAACACGCTGAAAGCGGAGCGCAATAAAACCAAAGAAATACAGCCGCTCCCCGCTGAAAAGATTCCGGCGGGAAAAAAGGCCGGCGACGTCAGGGCGCAATATGTGTCATCCGCAGTCAAAGTGTATCTGAGCGGCGAATTGATTGACGCCTACTCCATCAACGGCTCTATGTTCATGGATTTCGAGCTTTTGAGCAAATACGGAACAGTGACGTGGGACGCGTCGGCCAGAACGCTGAATTGCAAATTAAAGTGAGCCGTTTAAAAAATTGACCGCGAAAGCGGCGTAAAACTTGGCGCAGAGGGGCATGCAGTCCTCATTGAACGCGAATTTCGGGTGATGGTGAGGGAAGCATTCCCCTTCCGGCTTGGCGCCGAAA
>WQXD01000114.1 GCA_009785015.1 Oscillospiraceae bacterium
AACAATATGCACATATTATTCGGAGCGAAGGGATATTCCTATTTCTTGTATTCAGCCATCGGGCCCGACGGCGGCGGCGAAAATTTTTCTACGTCCGCGCTCGCCTGGGATGGCAGTACGACTCCGCTGTACGACATGATAAAATCAATAAACGGCGAATTTGCCGCTTATGATCATGCTTTCATACAATTCAAGCAGGACGGGTTCATTCCCGTAAATATGAAAGACTCGCTTTTGAAAGCGTTTGAGGACGGGCTTATCACAGACAGATACGGACGGCTGATTAAAGTCGAGACAGACGGCGTCATGCTCAACGGCTGCTTTGATTTCGGCGGACAAAAGGGAGTATATCTGTTTAACTGGGATATGAACGCCTCCGTTGACGCGTTTCTTACATTCGACGGCGAAACGGCCTACGTTCTTTGGGGGAAAAACGGCGCGGAATCGTCCGGCACGAGCGAGGCGCTGAATACCGCGCTTGAAGCGGGCGAGGGTAAATTCCTGGTGTTTGAGAAATAAGAAAATCGGCGGCAACGAATGTGAACGATAGTTCACGTTCAAATGATAGTAACGTGGCGTGAAATTAATGTTGACTTATTTTGCATTTCATGGTTATTTTATTTTTTGCGGAGGAGGATATAATTTGAAATTTGAATGGGATGAACGCAAAAACCAAATAAATATAAAAAAGCACAACGTTTCTTTTGAAGATGCAGAAACTGTTTTTCAAGATATTTTTGCTGTCTACTTTGACGATGACGAACATTCGTTGGAGGAAGAACGATTTATCATAATTGGAATATCAGAAACTCTTGACCGCGAACTTTATGTTTGTTATTGTCTTCGTGGCGAAAATGATGAAATAACTCGAATAATATCAGCGCGAAAAGCAACCAAACAAGAAATTGAATTATATCAGGAGGGATTAAAATGAGAGAATTAACCGCCGAAGATTTCAAGAGAGCGAAAAAAAACCCATTTTATGAAAAGTTAATAAAAGAAGTCGTAGTACCAGTTCGCCGCGAAGATTATGCAATATTTGAAGAAGTTGCGAACATGAACGGGGAAACGCCGGAATCAGTTATGAAACGCTGTTTAAAGATGGCAGCAAAAGAGCTGAAAGAACACGACTGAAAATAATTTTACATTAGCGAAGCGCAATTCCAAAAAAATATTTAGGGTAAATTCCTGGTATTTGAGAAATGACGGCGTTAAAGTTAAAAATTATCGCCATAAATATCGACGCATTTAGAATTACCAATGGCACGGAAAAGCAAAAACTCCAAAAGTACAGATTGGTGTAAAAATAATAACTGCCGATATTCTGTTCTTGAATGAAATTTATAAATAAATTTATATAGTGCGGTATGTCCAGTATATTTTTATCGGCAGGGAAAAAGTTTGCGGGTATATATAAATCAAACGACGCGACAAAGGGGATAATTGTCAATACTGCGATTGTTGCGGCAAATTTAATATAAAAGATTGTATTTTTTCCGGTTTCCTTATTCATCAATACAGGAATAAATTTCAATAAGTTCCCAAACAAAACAATAAAAAGTATAACTCCGATTAAAAAGAACAAGATGTCTTTAAATTGTGAAACTATCTTCTTGTTCTCCGACAAATCAAATTTTTCGTAATTGCCCAATTTCCCTTTTAACAAAAGGTCCAATTCCATTTCTTCGGTTGTGCATATATTACCGCTCGTTTCATCTTTGATATATAAATAGCCAACTTCGTTATTTTGCGTCAGATTCAGGCTGTACGGGACGATTATATAGTCTTTGCCGTCAGATGAAATCCGGGTTAAAAACGATTTGTCCGGTTTGTAAACTCCCGCAACTGTAATTTCCAAATCAAACAGATAAAATCTCGCGCCGATTATATCTATTGATTTAAAGAGTTTATTCGCGAGGTTTTCGCTTATCACCGCGCCTGTATTGTCGAATTTGCCGCTCTTCATATTTAAAGGGTGAAAATCGGCATAATTTTCGTCCGTGGAAATAATCCCGACAGAGGCAAATATTCCCCCGGCGGACCAAACGTACCCCGACGAAACCGACTGTGCGTTAATTGATATATTCCCGGGATATGATTCGGCTTTTTGTATCTCCGATATTTCCGAAAACGTCGCTTTGCCGTATCCGTAATTTATATAGCCGGAACAATCGGGGATAGCCGACGATGATTTATTTATCATTGTGACCGTCATATACGGCAATACAAATAAAATGATTGACAATACCGCAGCTTTAATAATGTTTTTTATACGAATATCCGAATTCATTTGTTTGTCACCCGGACCGTTTCCCCCGGCATCAGGTATGTTGACGACGATATGACAACATCATCATAGGAAGTTATACTCCACCCGCCTATTGCGGCGTATAGATTATTGACGGCAATTATATTCACCTCTACAAATTTGGAATAGTATTCAAGCCCGAATAAGCCCTGACGCTGTTTTACCACATATACCCCATATTTATTTGCGCCCAACGAAATAATTGCCCTGTATGGAATGACAGTATCATACAGTTCGGTTCTGTGAGTGATTGCCAACGGGACGGATTGTTTGTTTGTCAAATAGTCGCTTTTTACCTGCGCGGAATACCTGTATGTATTTGTGGCGGCGTCATATTCTTTTTCCCCGACCGCCGTTTCCTTTGCCGCCTGTGCTTTATTTTCTTCGTAATATAATATCACCTCGTCTTTGATATTATATTTTTCCGCGTCTTTTTCCGGCAAATTGAAAACTGCTTTTGCATTGGTTTTATTGTCATATACCCCAACCAAGCTCACGCCCGGATTTATCGTTTTCCCCGGCTGGGCGTTTAAACTGTACACAATCCCGGACATATCAGCGTAAATTTTCCCGTCGGTCGGATATTTTTCTTTATATATCCTCAATTCTTCTTCTTCGATGTCCGCCTGTAACTTCAATTCGGCGAGCAAATTGTTGTCGGATGTTTGGGCTATCATGTTTTTTACTTTCAGGATATTCAATTCTTTGCGTTTCATTTCCAGATAATATTCCCTCGCCTCAACCTCAGCCAAAACGTCGCCTTCGCTGACTGTATTTCCTTCTTTGACTGACACATTTGTGATTTTGACCGGAAAATCATATATTATTTCATACGCGCCGTCATAAATCACCTCTCCCGTATATTCGTCAGATACCGTCAAATCCGTTTTGACGGGATTTATGACTTCTACTTCGGGTTGGATTGACGTTGCGATACTCTTCGACAAAAACGTGCAGACAATCAAAAAAATCAAAACGCCGAGTGTAAGTTTATATAATATCTTTTTCGCGTTGCTCATAATTCAATTTCCCCTTCTATTTCAAATTCGCGTTTTCGATTCCGTAAATCAACGAATCCTTCAAGTGTAAAAACAATAAGAATACGGGAATGATCGCCAATATCCCGCATACGAAAGATATTCCGAGTTTCGATTGGTTTATATTCGACAAAAATACCGACAGGGGATATTTTGTCGGGTCTTTCAAAAAAATCAACGGTTGTTCGACCATGTTCCAGTTGTCGATGAAGTTCAGCACAAACAAGGACGCGACCCCGGCTTTACAACAGGGTATGGCGATTTTGAACAATATCTGCAGATGGTTCGCCCCGTCTATCTTAGCCGCTTCGATCAGATTGTCGGGAATCGACGAAAAAACCTGCGTGATGAGAAAAACCCCGAATGTCGAAAATATCCCCGGCAAAATGACTGCCGTGTACGACCCTATCAGATTTATTTTTTCAAATACGATATAATTCGGCACCAGCATGACTTGAACGGGCATCATCATCAATATAATCATAAAGTAAAAGATAACGTTTTTCAGCGGAAATTTGAACTTCGCGAAACCGTACCCTCCCAAACAGGATACGAATACCTGCCCCGTCATGATCGCCGCGGAAATAAACACGGAGTTCCAGAATTTCATCAGATATGCGGGATTTATCAAAAAAACATTGATATATCCCTGAAGCGAAAATTTGTCGGGAATGAAATGCATATTTATTTTTGTATTGTCGCCGTAGCTTTTTATTATTTCATTTTCGCTCATGAAAGAGTTTGTAAAAATGAAAAACACGGGAAAAACTACGGCGATTGCAATCAATATCAGAGCGATATAGACGATTATGTCAACGATTTTTTTGTACGCAGTCATAATTCAACGTCGCCTGCCTTTTTTCTCAATCTGAAAAGCAGTAAAATTAATATGAATATAACTACAAAAATCATAATCGCGCCGACTGCCAAACGCAGATAGTTCAAATTCTGGAAATTATTATTCATAAAGTGCTGGATCATATATATGCTCCGGTTCGGATGAGGCCCGAACAAGATAAACGCTTCACGAAACGACTTGAACGAGTTAATGATGGATATTACGAGTATAAAGAACGTGTACGGGATAATCAGCGGCAAGGTTATTTTGAATAACTGAGTGAAACTGCCCGCTCCGTCTATTTCCGAGGCTTCGCAGTATTCTTTCGGGATCGAGTTCAACGCCGAGAAAAACAGGATTATGTTATATCCGCTGTTTTTCCACAAGTACAGCACCACGAGCATGAAAAAAGAGTTCGACGAGTTTATCCAATCCACCGGAGTTATGTTTAAAAACCCCAGAATATTGTTTATCATTCCCGTTTCGCTGAAAATAATCTGAAAGACCAACACCACTGACGCCACGGGCAAGACGAGCGGGAAGATAAAAACCGTCCGAAAAAAATTATATCCCCTCAGTTTTCTAAACAATAACAGCGCGACCGCGAGCGAAATGACCATTATCAACGGCACGGCGACGAGATTAAACTTGAGCGTATTCCACGCGGCGAGCCTGAACGCCGCGCTGCTCAAAACGTCGATATAGTTCTGTACGCCGACGAAGTTCGAGATGTTCAGGTTTTCGGCGAACGACATACACACGCAAACTCCGAACGGGACTGCGAAAAACAACATCATTCCGACAGTTGACGGCAGGCAAAACAAAATTCCGACAAATGATTCTCTTCTGCCCGGTTTACGGTTTAACCTGCGGTTTGCTTTTATGCTTTTGTTCATACATTTTTACTCGCTTATATACAATTCCAGATTGTTTTTCAAAATCCCCGCGCAGTCCTCAAACGACTTTTCCCCCTCGAAGAACGGGAGCATGTCGTTCATCAAAAAATCATTATACACCGCGCTCGCCATCAATTTACACGAATCCACGTCGAGCTGCAAATCTATGTATTCGTCGAATTTATCTTCGGGCACAGGATAATAAAGTCCGGGTATATCGTCATATCCATACACTTGATTTTCGCCTGTTGTTCTTACCGCGCTTTTCAATACCGGATTATTTAAAAGGTACATCATAGCCTGTATATCCTCGGATAAAATAATTTTTAAAAGATTATACGCGTTGATTTGATTTTGCGATGATTTCGGAATCGCTGCAAATGTATTTACCTTCGCGATCGATGCGTTGCCGATACCGGGATATTTTAAAAACACGGGCGTCAACTTTTTTTCGAGAATTTGAGAATAAATATCATAAAACATAGTAGCATTGCTGCTCACCGCTATTGCGTCAAACAGTATCTCCTGATTTTGGAAACTCTGGATATTCGCATTGGGACCGTTATTGTAAATTACGGCAGCTTCATCTCTACCCACATAAGACAATTTTACAATTTCCAAAATAGATTTGAAATACGGATTATCCACGTCAACTTTCCCCGTCGAATAATTGATCGGGTCTATACCGCACCACGGAAAAGCATTGACAAAAAACGTGTCGACCCAAGGATATTTTTGAAATATTGATTTATTCGGATTATTTTTGTATTTTTCAATATAATTTTCAAGCGTGTTGATAAAGCCGTCGAATGTCGCCAAATCGGACGGAGTTATTCCCTCGGCGTCAAGTGTTTCCTGCGTCGTGAGCAGTACGGGGACTCTGTATTCAATCGGCATGACATATCTTTTGCCTTTATATACGCCGCTGTCAAGCACGGCTTTCACGTAATCGTCCATATTAAATCCGCCGTCGTTTTCCATAAACGGGTTCAAGTCCGCAAATACCCCGGCCTCCATTGATTTATATACGTCCTGATAATCGCTATGCGGCAATCCCAAAACCAAATCCGGTCCTTTTCCCGCCGCAAGCTCCGTTTTGACCGCTTCCATATATTCGTTTTTCGCTTCCGTAAAGTCCGCATTGTCAAAACTGCGGCGTTCGATTTCAACATCGGGATATTTTTCTTTGAATATGTTGAGCGCCGCGTTGAGTATCCGTTCGTTTAGAGAATAAGTGTAAATTATTAATTTATCGGTCGCATCCTGCATTACCACCGGAGTGTCGTCTGTTTTTTTGGGATTTTCGTTATTTTCGCACGACTGCAATGTTATAAACAATGTTCCCACCATCGAAACCAACATAACCGCGAGCAAAATCCTCGCTATTGACGTTTTTTTGAGTTTCATTATCGACTTGATTCGCTCTTTCATAATGTTTTTGCTGAAATAACTGACCGACGCATTTAACAGCATCTTTTTTTCTTCAAGGGCAATCAAAGTCAGCGCGTAATCCGATTTTGTGTTCGCGTTTTTGTACGGCGAGAGTTTTTTGACTACCGTTTCGTCGCATGAAAGCTCAATGTCGCGGTTTGCGAGTATATACATCAGCCACACAAACAAATTGAACCAATGCACGCACAGCGCCGCTGTCAAAAAAAGTTTCGCAAGCGTGTCAAAGCGTTTGATATGCGTGTATTCGTGCAGCAGTATGTATTCGAGCTTCTTTTCGTCGCGGTAATCCGTAGTTTTGGACAGCAATATAACGGGCTTGAATATGCCGTATGTGAGCGGCGACACGAGCAGGTCTGACTGCCTGATTGTTATTTTTCGTTTTGCGGCGCCAAACCGCCCGTTTTTCCAATTCAGCACGAAAGAATTTTCAACCGGCAGCGACGGCGCGTATTTTTTGCGGAACCTGATGTGCGAGACGGTGAAATAAACGGCGCAAATAAAAAATCCGGCAAACCAAATCAAAAGTAAAGGCGGGATATTTAAAATCGATGTTTTGACAGGAGTGTTCGCGATATTGTCTCCCGCGGCGCTTATCATGTCAATTCTGCCGAGCATATCCCTGCCGAACCTGTCAATTGTATCGTATATGTTGTAAATCACAGTCGTTGCGGACGGAGAAGCTGCTTCGGGTGATACGTTTGTTGACTCTTCCGGTTTCGATGTGTTTACGGGGTCTGCCAAAATTTCGGCCGTTTCCGGGGCTTTGACAGACATTTCTTTTGGCCCGCCGAAATTTTCGATAAAACCGGAAACATTCAAATGCGGAAGTAAATTAAACGGGATAAACAAACAGCATAGAGCGATACCCCACAGAACATAAAAAGTTTTTTTCGGCAGTCTGTAAACCGTGAAAAACCTGACGGCGGCGATCACGGCAATCAACGGCACGGCAACCGCGCTCATGTATATAAAATTCGGCATGTCACTCATCTCCTTCCAAATCGCTGACGATTTTTTTGAGCCGCTCGATTTCATCGGAAGTCAAATTTTTTCTCCCGATAATAGACGCAACGAGACTGTCGGCGGATCCGCCGTACATTTTGTTGATAAGCTCGTTGGTTTCATACTCGCGGGCTTGTTGCCTTGTGACAAGCGGGCGGCATACAAACCCCGGCTCGATGCGTTCGATTGCGTTTTTGTCAAGGCATTTTTTTATTACCGTATACGTTGTGGTTTTGCTCCACTTTATTTGTTTTGCGAGTATCTGCGCGATTTTTTTAGCGCTGGTTTCGCCCTGTTCCCATAAAATTTCCATGATTTTCAATTCGGAATCGTACAATTTTATTTCGGTATTTTCCATATTTTCCATAAACCAAATCAAACCCCTTTCACGCGTTCTATTGCAATAGAATCATTGTGATTTTAATTCTATCACAATAGAATAGATTTGTCAAGTGGTTTTTAAAAAAAATTTAAAATTTTTTTTAGACAAAGTATTGACTTTATTTCATTTTTATATTACAATAAGTGTGAGGTGATTGCACTTTATGGAACGAAAGATTGTAAAAGAATTGATTACATGGAAAAACAACCGCGAAAAACACCCCTTGCTCCTGCAGGGAGCGCGTCAGGTCGGCAAGACATATAGTTTGCTGTCCTTCGGCAAAGAGCATTATAAAAACGTCGTGTATTTCAGCTTGGAAGAATCAGCGGATATCCGAACTGTTTTTGAACGCGATCTGAACCCCGAGCGCATTGTCAGGGAGCTTGCGGCAAAAAGCGGACAGAATATTTTGCCGGAGGATACTTTGCTTGTATTAGATGAAATTCAAGCCTGTGAACAGGCGTTGACCTCGCTGAAATACTTCGCCGAAAAAGCCCCGCAGTATCATATCGCCGCAGCCGGCAGTCTGCTCGGCGTGGCGGTAAAACGCACAAAATTTTCTTTCCCTGTCGGGAAAGTGGATATGCTTCACTTGTACCCGATGGACTTTGAGGAATTTTTACGGGCGCTCGGACAAGAAAAACTCCACGATCTGATCCGCGAATCCTACGAGGGCTTCACGCCGTTATCGCTCCATGATACCGCTATGGACTTATATAAAACCTATCTTGTGGTGGGCGGTATGCCCCGTGCGGTGAGTGAATACGCGGAAAAACGGGATTTCGATTTCGTCGCTGCCGTACAGCGCACATTAAACGATTCCTATATCGCAGACATGGCAAAGTACGCCGCTCCGATTGAAACAACCCGGAATATGGCGGTATGGGATTCAATTCCGGCGCAGCTTGCCAAAGAAAATCATAAATTCCAATACAAGGTCATCAAATCCGGCACGCGGGCAAAGGATTATGAGATTGCCATGGATTGGCTGACAGCGGCGGGAATGATAAATAAGTGCGTCAATGTAACCGAGGGCAGCCTGCCCCTTAAAGCCTATGAACAACCGGATATTTTTAGGGTCTATATGGTCGATACGGGTCTGCTCCGTTCTAAACTCGATATCGCGGCCAATGTAGTGCTTCATACGCCGCACAGCTTTGACGGATTTAAGGGCGCGTTAGCTGAAAACTATATCATGCAGGCTCTTGTCGTAAATGGTATCAAGCCTTATTATTGGAGTTCGCCGGGCAAAGCGGAGGTTGATTTTGTTTTTCAGGACAGACAGGGTAATATCATCCCTTTGGAAGCGAAATCCGCCGATAATGTCCGCTCGAAAAGCCTGCGCAGTTTCACGGATATTTACAAACCGATTTACTCCGTCCGCGTGTCGGCCAAAAACTTCGGCTTTGAGAATAACATAAAGAGCGTGCCGCTGTATGCCGCTCATTTGCTCTCTCACTGAATTTCATCGATAAACACGCCCGAAACCGACGGGGGGCCTGCTTCATGTTCGAAAGTGCCGTCCCCGAAACGATCGAAATGAAACCTTGTCAGCCGGAACCGTATATGCCCCGTCACTCTGTATTTCACGTAAATCCCGTTTTCATAACTGTTCAGCAACACCGACCGGCCTATGCGCTCGTTTGAATCAGCGCCGATCGCGTCGAGCATGACCTGGCAGTTTTGCCGCTGGTCGTCGCGCAGATAGATCGTCGCGAATACGCTGTTTTCGCCGGCATTTACGTCGATAACCGCGTGGAGCAAAAACTCTTTTCCCATTTCGCACCCGATTAATTTTATTTCGGCAAGCTTTTGCCTTTTGATTTCGCCCGGCGTATATTCCCCGGCAACACCGATAAATTCAGCGCTGCCCGACGGCACATACGCGGGCTCCGGCGCGCCGGGATCTGCACCGTGCGGCACGGCTATAACGCCGTCGTATTTTTCGAGGCTGAGCGTCAAATCTCCGCTGTCAACCGGCAGGGTTTCCCTGAACGATATTCCCGTAAGATTGTTGTCGTATAAATCCACAGCTTCGCAGTCCGGCCAATCTTCGGGCAATTTCCATGTTTTATTCATGTACCCGCCGTCGCTCCACGCCATTATTTC
>WQXD01000115.1 GCA_009785015.1 Oscillospiraceae bacterium
GTTTTCGTGTTTTCGGAAGATGAGATATGCGGCTTCGCGAAATCAAACGAACCCGTGGGTTTCAATTACGGCGGCGGCACATGGATCGACCACGGCAAGGCCGAGGCATATATAAAGCAGGAGAATATGGACGCCAAAGAGCAAAAAATTTTCAAAGACAAGCTGCAGGCCGTGGAAGACCGCAGGTATATCCCCTGCCGCGCCGGGGATTACACGGAGCGGGAATTTGATTCCATCCGCGCCAACGCCGCCACTTCCACGTGGTTTGGCGGGCATATGATACCCGACTATGAGACGATACTGAGTATCGGGCTTTTTGGCTATGCGGAAAAAACAGAAGAGTGGGGCAAAATACACGGGGAGCCAAAAAAAGATTTTTACAACGCCCTTGAAATAATGCTCCGGGCCATCGAGGCCGTGATTGGAAAGTTCGCCGAGGGGGCGCTCGCATATCCGAAAAAACAAATGCACGGGGATTTGATCCACATCGCAAAAAATCCCCCGGCTTCGTTTCGGCAGGCGCTGCAGTTAGTCTGGATTTTGCATATGTTAAACGGGGCGGATTCGTTCGGCCGGTTTGACTTTTACCTCAAAGGCTTCTTTGAAGCCGATATGAAAAGCGGCGTTCTGAGTTTGGACGAGGCGTATGGGCTGATTGTCGATTTCTGGCTGAAAATCGAAAACGCGCAGAGCATCCAGAATATGACGCTCGGCGGGCTCGATTACGACGGAAACCCGATATATTCCGAGCTCACGCGCCTTTGTATCAAGGCGACTGCAGAACTCGGGTTCAAGGGCCCGAATCTGTGCCTCAGGGTGAGGCCCGATATGCCCGGATATATCTGGGAGGCCGCGCTCGATTCTATAAAAACCGGCAACGGGCTCCCCGCTTTGTACAACGACGCGCTTTTTGAAAAAACCCTGCTCGGTTTCGGGTATGATATAAAGTACGCGAGGGGGCACTGCTTTGCGGGGTGCAGCCAGCTGATGATACCGGGAGTGTGCAATTTCATAAACGACATAGGCATGATGAACGCCGCCAAAATCGCGGAAATATCCCTGTATGACGGCTTTGACCCGCGCACGAAAAAACAAGTGGGGCCAAAGACCGGCTCCCCCGAAGAGATGAAATCATTCGATGAAGTTTTGGCGGCGTATAAAAAACAGCTCGATTATTTTTGCCGGCTCGAAGTTGAAATACACGAAAAGGAATACAAATACAGAAATTCGCGCGAAGGGTACGCCATGCGCACGCTTTTTACCGGCGACTGCATAGAAAAGGGCAAAAACGTATTCGACGGCGGCGCGAGGTTTGGCTCCGTCGAGCTCGAGGTGATCGGAATAACAAACGCGGCCGACCATCTGTACGCCATAAAAGAGCTCGTGTTCGACAAACAACTCGTGAGCCTGCCCACTCTCGCCCATATTTTAAAAGACAACTGGCAAAATCACGAAACCCTGAGAAAATCGGCCCTCCAATGCGGCAAATTCGGCAACGACGAGCCCGGGCCCGACGAGATCCGCAGGGATATAACGGAGCGTATTTACTCGAATTTCAACAATGCAAAAAGCGCGGCCGGCGGGGTATATATCCCCGGCGAAGTCATATTTGTGGCGCATGACTGGTGCGGGGCGGCCACGGGCGCCACGGCCGACGGCAGGCTTTCGGGAAGCGTGCTCGCGGATTCGGCGGGCGCCTCGCAGGGCTTTGACAAAAACGGCCCGACGGCGCTGTTGAATTCCGTGCTAAAAATCCCCGCAGACAAACATCTTCTCACCACCGCGGTCACAAACATCAAATTTCCGGCCGGTATTTTCAAAGACGAAAACGCCGCGAAGAAAATACAAAAGCTCTTCGAGATATTTTTTGACAGCGGCGGCATGCAGCTGCAAATAAACGTGTGCGACGCCGAAACGCTCAAAAAGGCGCAGGCCGACCCGCAGCAGTACGCTTCACTTATCGTGCGGGTCGGCGGTTACAGCGATTATTTTGTCAACATATCAAAAGCGCTGCAGGACGAAATAATAATCCGTTCGGCCCAGAGCGTCTGAGTTTTTACGGCTCGAATTCGAGCAGATCAACTTCAATGCACGCATCTTCCGTGACTTTGAACGTCTTTATTTCATACGGGGCAAACTTTGCGGATATTTTCCGGTTTACAAACGCCGCGTCGATATTTGCAAACGTCTCCTCCCCGGCTGCCTCGACAAAGCGGAGAACGGCGCCGCTTTTGTCTTCGGCGTTTTTGGCCGCGGTCAAAATTATGTTGTCCCTGTCTATCGAAATGCCGCTGTAGACCTGCGGCAGGCTGCCTTTGTGATACGTCTCGGCTATATGGTAAGCGGGGGTGTTTAATTCCATGCCGCATTTGACTATATCCGGCGCGTTTGCCTTATACCCTCCGGTATAGCCCAAAAGCGAATATTTGAAATACATCACGCCCTGGTCCTGATATTCGTAAAGCCCGTCCCTCATGCCGCTGTGGACCCCGTAATGGTCGGCGTAGACGCACGAGCGCGCCGCGATGAACCTGAGCTCGTTTTCTTTGACCGAATATGAATATTTGCCCGTGTTACAGACCGCGAGCCCGAGCTCTCCGTCGTCCACGCAGGCGAAGTTCTGGGCGGGCTCCTCTTCGCCGTTTGATTTTTTTGTTATGGAGGCGTAGGGAATCTCGTAGATCGCCTCCGTGGGTTTGAGCGTATTCAGCGCGAAGGCCAGCTTGAATATCTTCAGTTTTTCGTTGTTTGTGACCCTGACGCCAACTTCGAGCGCTTTCGAGTGGGGATAGAGGGTATAATCCTGGCGTATTTCGCTTGTATTGTATTTCTGCGTTATGCGCAGGGTGACTTTTACTTCTCCGTCTTCGATTATCTCAAAAACGGGCTCCGAAAATTCGCCCGCGATTTTGTCGAATGTAAAGACGCCGTGGCTCCAGGTGTCCTGCGCGTCGTCGTCGATCACAAAGGTTTTCGCCGCATATCCCCCAACAAATTCGCGCCCGGTTGTTTTATCTTTAAAACTGTTCATATTGCCCGTATTTTCGTCGAAACCCGCCTCGATATAATCATTTGATATATACAGCCGGCCGACGTCGGGCGATTTTTTCCGGGGAGCCTTTTCGCCGTTTAAATACGCCCAGTAAGTCGCATATCCCAAAGCGGGGACCTCCGCCACAAAGAGCGAACAAAAAGAGCCATCCCTGCCGTTTGTCTGCGAGGCGCGCACCACCTGCACCTGCGCGGCGTTCCCGGCGGCGTCCTCTACCCTCGCTATCCTGTTGTTGTTTATCGTCACGGGCAGCTTCTGGCTCCATGACAGCGGGTTGAATACCACAATGGGGGTGCCGAGGCCGCCCTGTTCCCAGAGCCCCCAGTCCATATCCTTTGAGAGATATTTTACGGTTTTGGCCGTGTCTATATTCCATGATATTTTTTGTATCGAGGCGTTTATGGTTTTTGCGCCGACGGCAAGCGATTCGCCGTATGTTTCCCTTGCGTCCTCATACGCTTCCTTGATCGAGCACCCTCCCATTATATCGTGGAACTGGTTGAACAGCACGTTCTTCCAGGCCTCGCCGAGTTTCGCGCTGTTTGGCAGGCCTGCCAGCCTGTTTGCCAGTATATCGTATTTTTCGGCGGTCAGAAGCCTGTTTTCCGCTTCCCTGTTTTGCGCCTTCACCATAGCGTTGGCGCTGTAGCAGCCGCTCGCGTGGTGCTGCATATCGCCCTCCAGCACCGGCAAGTCACAGCCTTTTGCCGCCATATCCGCGAAGTATTCCTCGGGGCACGAGAAGATATATTCGAAATTCCGGTCTTCCTTGATTTTGCCCCGTATGGTTTCGACCATTTTCGCAGTAGGCCCGCCGCCGTGGTTGCCCACGCCGTAAAACATCATTTTGTCTTCGCCGTCGCTTTCCGCCTTTTTTTCATACAACTCAAAATCCCCGCCGCCGAGCCGCATACAGTACGCCCCGAGTATACGGTAGGTCATGACCCGGCTGCCGTCGGGCGCCTGCCATAAGAACAGATTCGAATCAAACGGGTATTTTTTTTCATTTTGATCATCGGGCCTCATATACACATAGGAATCGATTCCGCTTTTTTGTAATATCTGCGGCAGCGACGCGTTGTGCCCGAATGAATCCACGTTGTATCCGGTTTTGGCGATTTTCCCGAATTTTTCCTTGAAATAGCGCTGGCTGATCAGCATATGCCGCGCAAAGCTCTCGCCGCTCGGGATATTGCAGTCGGGCTGGATCCACATGCCGCCCGCAATGTTCCATTTGCCCTCTTTTACCGCTTCTTTGATTTTTTCGAACAGCGCGGGCTCGTTCTGCTCGACCCACTCGTAATAGGCCGCGCAGGCGCTCGTGAACACAAAATCGCCGAATTGCCCGATCCTGTCTATTGCGCTCTGGAAAGTGGCTTTTATTTCGGCGCAGCCCTCCATATATCTCCAAAGCCATACCGGGTCTAAGTGCGCGTTGCCTATCATGTAAATTTTTTTCTTGTCGTCCATGAATTTTTCTCCTTTATTGATTTACTGAATATTATCGAATATTATTTATTTGCGAAGAACCTTATTTTTTCATAAACCAACGCGCTCCCCGCGGCTTTCGCGGGCTCGAACAGCGCGGGATAACTGTACCTGAAATTTTCGCTTTTGGTACATTCGCCGAAGGCTTTGCCCATCGCGGCCAAAAATTCCGTGCATATGTTGACTTTTGCGATGCCGCCCCTTATCGCTTCGAGTACCTGCGCCTCCGGGGTTCCCGACCCCCCGTGCAAAACAAGCGGCACATTTGTCTTCGCCGCTATATCCAAGAGCCGTTTTATGTTTAAAACCGGCGCCTGTTTGTAAAAACCGTGCCCCGTACCTATGGCCACCGCCAGGGCGTCGATTTTCGTGAGTTTGGCAAATTCGGCCGCTTCGCCGGGGTCGGTCTGCGAGGCTTCATGGTCCGCAATGTCCAAAAGCCCTTCCGCGCCCCCGATTTTGCCGAGTTCCGCCTCCACGCTCACGCCCGCGGGCGCCGCCATTTTCACCACTTCCTCCGTGATTCTTATATTCTCCTCATAATCATACCTCGAAGCGTCGATCATCACGGAGGTAAAGCCCGCTTTTATCGCCTCAAGGGCGCGGTCCGTCGTATCTCCGTGATCCAAATTGAGCGCGACGGGCACCTTCGCGCGTTTTGCCGCGAATTTCGCAATCTGGGCGAGCTCGTAAATCCCCGCGTAGTCGCATTCCAAAGGCCCTGCCTGGAGTATGACGGGCATACCGGCCCTGTTCGCCGCGTCGATGATCGCATATGCGGTATCCAACGAGCCGAATGTGAAAGCCCCCGCCGCGTACCGATGTTTTTTCGCCTCCGCCAATATCGGTTTCATGGTCACCAAATCCATCACTGTTCTCTCCTTAATTGATTTTCACACGTAAATTTTTACATTTTGGAATCATATAATCTATAAAGACATGATACAATTATACCACATATATTTTTTGTTGTCCATCGTTATTTTAAATTAAAACAAAATAAATTGCCAAGAAAGGAAAACGTAATTATGCAAAAAATTAAACTGCTCGCTTTCTTTTTGATTTTGACCTTAATTGCCGCCGCGGCCGCTTCATGCGCCAAGAGCGAATCTCCCAAAAATCCCGCAGCAGCCGCCGAAGAGGGCGGCGGCGAGCCGGGCGCGGGCGAAAATCCGGGGGAAACAAAAAACGCCAAGCTCGAGCCCGATATTCCGCCCGCAGATTACGGCGGCCATGAATTTACGGTATTGGTCTCCATAAACGCCCTAACGGGCGTTGGGGTCTGGAACGATTTCCGGGCCGAAGAGGAAAACGGCGACGTGATCAACGACGCCATATACAAAAGAAACGTCTATGTGGAAGAAAAGTACAACATAAAAATCATAGACATCGAAATGGACCCTTCAGACGGCATGGACAGGCCCGCAGCGCAGAAAATGCTCAAAAACTCCATCGCCGCCGGGGACAACTCCTACGACGCGTCGATGCTCGCCGGATATGCGACCTGCAATCTGGCCTCGGGGGGATTTTTGATGGATATGAACAACATGGCCCCGCTGGATTTGAGTAAACCGTGGTGGGACCAGAAAGCCAACCGCGACCTGATGATAAAAAACAAGATGTTCTATACCGCGGGGGATATAAGCAATGTGGTAAACGAGGCCACTTACGCCATCTTGTTCAACAAAAAGCTGATTGGGGATCACGGCTTCGAGTCGCCGTATAATTTGGTCAGGCGCGGCGAGTGGACATATGACAAGCTCGCCGAAATGGGCGTACAGATCGGGCAGGATTTAAACGGCGACGGCAAAATGGATTTTGAGGATCTTTACGGGGCATTGGTCTGGGACGACACCATGATGGGCACGGTGAACTCCATAGGCGAAAGGTGCGCCCAAATCAACAGCGCCGGCGAAATCGAGCTCACCCTGCGAAACGAGCGCGTATTGAAATCTTTTGACACATATATAGATTTCGTGCTGGACAAGGACCACGCGCTCATGTACCAGCGCCAGGACTGGGCGGGCGACAGAACAAACGCGATGTTTGAAAACAACCAGGGGCTCTTCTATATCCAGATTATGGAATTGGTCATCAGGCTGCGCGCCATGGAAGTCGATTTCGGCGTGATACCGTACCCCAAACTCGAAACCACGCAGCAAAACTATTACAGCACGGTGAGCTCGTGGCATTCGGGGTTCATGTGCGTGCCCGTAGGCCAGGAGGACATATCCCGGACAGGCGCGGTGCTCGAGGCCATGGCGGCCGAATCGATGTACACCCTAAAGCCCGCATATTATGACATAGCCCTCAAAGGCAAATATGTCAGGGACGAAGACAGCGAGGAAATGCTCGATCTGATCTTCGATTCGAAGATCTACGACTTGGGCTGGCTGTATCAGATCGGGGGCTACAACGAGGAGATAATGAACCTTTACCGCAACCGGAAAACCGATTTTATCTCGATGTACGAAAAGCGCGAGGAAAAAGCGTTCAAGGACATAGCGAAGATAAACGACGCGTTCGACGAGATTTTGAACTAAAAAAACAAACGGACAAAACCATAGGCCGTACAAAAAGTCAAGGGGCAAAAAAATTTTTATCAACCTCTTGACTTTTTGATCCGGTTGTGGTACAATGCAAATAGCACACGGAGAAGTACTCAAGTGGTGAAGAGGTTCCCCTGCTAAGGGAATAGGGCGGGTAACTGTCGCGAGGGTTCAAATCCCTCCTTCTCCGCCAAAACCGCCGATAACAAGCCAAAAAGCTGTCGGCGGTTTTTCTTTTGTTATACTACTCTTTTTAATGCAAAAATATTGTGTTAATTGAGTTTTTTTCTCATTGAGTTGTTGACAAAATGCAAAAAGTAGGGTATAATATAAAACGAGGTGAAGAAAAAATGTTAATTCAATTTAATTTTGAAAATTATAAATCTTTCAAAAACGATAATTCGTTAGATTTGACTGCCACTAAAATATCAGAGCATAACAACCGTGTTGTTTCTATTGCAAACGACAGGTTGCTTCGTATTGCCGCTATTTATGGCGCAAACGCAGGAGGAAAATCAAATGTGCATGATGCGTTTCGTTTTATGTCCAAGTATGTTTTGCAGTCGTTTGCTTTCGGCGGCGAAAGAGCAAATAAGAAACGGCGGCAATTACCGGTAAAACCTTTTATGTTTGATAAAATAAGTCAAAAAGAAAAATCAACTTTTGAAGTGTTTTTCATAGACCAGACAGATTCATCATTGAAATCCTATCAATACGGTTTTTCACTAAAGGGCGCAATAGTCGCAGAAGAATGGCTATATTATAAATCAAAAACAGCGCGTAGAGATTATAAGACGATTTTTTATCGTGATGCTGATAATAATAAACTTGATTTTGAAAAAATTACAGAAAAGCAATCTGAAAACATCAAAACATCGTTGGAGCCGGAAACGCTTATAGTTTCTTTGGGCGCAAAATTGAAGATTCCAAGTTTAAAAATGGTATATAACTGGTTTTCAAATAATGAAGCGATTGATTTCAGCAATGACTTTGAAAGCCTGTTCCGTTTAAATATGTTGCCGGACGGTTTTGTGGAAGATATTAATGTACAGGATCGGGTGGTACAATTCTTCAATTCTTTCGATGAATCAATTATTGGATTTGATATAAATAAAATAATCATAGAGGATGACGATGATGACAAGGAAAAATATATTATAAACGCCAAGCATAAAATAATAAATTCCGATGAAGTTGCCGTAATTCCTTTACAAGACGAATCTAAAGGAACTCTTGAAATGTTTTCGCTTTTTCCGTATATGCAGGATGTTTTACAAAAAGGCAGCGTTTTATTTGTAGATGAGTTAAATACGAAACTACATCCTCTGTTAGTTAGAAATATTATTTTAACTTTTGCAAATCCAGAAATCAATACGAAAAATGCCCAGTTGATTTTTACTGCCCATGATTCTTGGCAGTTATCCAATAATCTGCTTAGGAGAGATGAAATATGGTTTACTGAAAAAGATGCAAACGGCATTTCCAGTCTGTATTCTTTAGCTGATTTTGTAGATGAAGCCGGCGTTAAAATCCGTAAAGATGAAAGTTATGAAAAGAATTATCTTTTAGGTAAATATGGCGCGATCCCTTCCTTGAAGACGATTGATTTTTTAAGGGAGGAATAATTAGTGGGAAAAGATGAAAGAAAAGGCGCACGTCGTGACCGGAATCAGCGAACATCTCAGAGAGTTCCTGAATTAGGATATTATTTTGTGGTGACAGACACACAGGCTACAGAAATAAATTATCTTTACGGATTCAGGGATTCTATTCCGCCGGAATTGCATAATAGATTGGTAATCAAAGTCAATCGGGCATCAACCGGAGATTTGGTAGAAAAATGTATGGAAATGGCTGCCATAGAACCCCAGTACAGGAAACCGTGGATTGTCTTTGACCGAGATCAAGTGAAAAATTTCGATCAAATTATTACTGATGCCGAAAAGCAGGATATAAATGTAGGTTGGTCAAATCCGTGTATTGAAATTTGGTTTCATGCTTATTTTGGAGTTATGCCTATGCAACAGACATCCACACAGTGCAATACGGATTTTGAAAAAGCTTTTCAGGCTAACACAAAACAAAAATATGATAAATCCGATAAAGATAATTACAAAAAACTCTGTCGGTTTGGGAATGAGCTCGACGCCATTAAAATTGCAGAATTGCGACATCGACAGCAGTGCGATAATTGCACAAAGCCATCGGATATGCTGTCAACGAGTACACTATATTTATTGATTGGAGAAATTAAGAAAAAGATTGATGCGGAGGATAAAGAATAAGTTGGAACGCACCAAAATTAACAGTAATTTCTACCCTTGCCGCAAGTATAGTTCATTGTTCTACAGACGATTTTATAAAAAACGATAATGGATTCGGATTTGTCCGTTTTGTGAAGTGGGCAGAACTGCAAAATTTACAAATTTATCGTTGATTTTATTGGTCGGCTGTGGTAATATTTTATGTAAAGTGAATAAGAAATATTATCGACGGCAAGGTTTGACGGTTTAAATAAATGTATAATTTATATTTTCAACAGGAGTAAATATCAAATGGAACAAAAAAAATTAGACGAAATAAACACAAATGAAATAACCAAAGAAGCGTGGAACGCATATCAAGAAGATTATGCAAAACTTCATATGCCGGACTACGAATGGGCAAAAAGTCATGCTGAACTGGATTGTTATGAGCCTATGATTTCGCTGATTGGCGACGTAAAAGGGCTGAAACTGCTAGATACTTGCTGTTCGGCTGACGCATGGCAAACATATTCATGGCATAATCGAGGGGCAAAAGTGACCGTAAAAGAATTTGCCGCCGCCGACAGAGAATGGATGCGGTTTATTGTTCTCAACCGCGAAAGCAATAGTAAAATCCAAGAACACGAATACGATATTGTAATAGGCCCGACGGCGAACGATAA
>WQXD01000116.1 GCA_009785015.1 Oscillospiraceae bacterium
CCGCCGTACACATACGATACCGGCAGGCTCTTTGGGTATGAGAACCTTTCGAAATGCCGGCGCGCCAGGTCCATGTCTTTTTTCATAAAATTACCTCCATCATATTATTTTGTTTATTTGTTTGAACTTTTAAAATTTTGCCATTTGAGCGCCGGCAGAGTGGAGGCGCCGAAGGGCATGGCGATGACCGACGAGTCAGGCCCGAGTTTTTCAAAGGCCGCTTTGAGCGCTTCTTTTATCGTGGAAAACGGCTGAAGGAAAATATTTCTGACGAGAGCGCCGGGCAGCTCCGAAACCAAATACACATCCGCCGTCTCCAGCGCGAGCGCGACAGCGGCCGCTTTGTGCCCTCCGAGCTGAAAATCCCTTCGTATGCGCTCAATTAACGAGGGAGGGTTTTCGGCCTCTGTAAGCCAGCGCTCGAACACTTCCTCGCCCAGGCCTTCGCGGCATGAACCGGCAAGTATGATCACTCCGCCCCGCCTGACCGCGCGGCAGGCGTTGTCCAAGGCCTTTTGCGTCTGATACAGGTTTATATCCTTCGGGGCGCCCCCCGGGGAGGCAATCACGATATCGGCAAGCGTTTCAATTTCTTTTTTATAGATCAAATCGAGGTATCCGCATCCTTCGCGGTGGGCTTTGATATGATGCCCGGCGACCGCCTTTATGATTTCTTTTTTTTCGTCCAGGACCACATTGACGATAAAATCAATCGGGCACCGGCGGGCCGCCTCATCGATGTCCTTTCTGACCGGGTTGCCCTCCAGAATGCCCGCTTTCGCCTCGGGGCAAAGCATATAGCTGTGATTTGCCTGGATTGCTTCCCTTGTGGAAACCCCGGGCATTATCGCCTTCGCGCCGCCGCTGTATCCGGCAAAATAGTGATACTCGATATTGCCGATGCAGATCCTTCTGTCCGCCTCGGCGACGACGCGCGTTATATCCACGGGCGTGCCACGCTTTGTCACGCCCATTCGCACCACGTCCGAAGGGTCGCTGTCCACGCACCTTACACTCCCGAAAACCTCTTTGCCCGCGAGACGCTCCATTTCGGCCTTTGTATGCGCGCGGTGGCTGCCGGTGGCAAACACAACAGTCACATCCTCTGGCCCGGCTCCCGCCTGCCGCAGCTGTTCCAGCACTGCCGGGATGATCCTATAGCTCGGCAAGGGGCGGGTGATATCGCTTGTGATGACGGCGATTTTCTCGCCGGGCTTCACGATTTGGGAAAGCGGGGGCGTCCCTGTGGGATTTGCCAGCGCGCGTTCCAGCTCCGCTTCGCCGGAAGGGCCGGCGGGGACCGGGTTTGGCCGCAATGTCCCCAGAAGATTTTTTTCGGGGATTTCAGCGGTTTGCGAGGAATTTCCGTATCCGAACTCTATTTTGACGTTCATAAATTCAACCCAATCAATATTTCGGCGATTTCTTTCGTGTTCTGGGCGATATGGCAGCCCGCTTCACTCAAAGCCTTCTCCTTGTTTTCCGCGCTGCCTGCGCCGTCGGGCGAAACTATTGCGCCGGCGTGTCCCATAGTTTTGCCCCTCGGGGCGTTTTTGCCCGCGATAAAGGCGGCTACGGGCTTTGTGAATTTGTTTTTTTTGATATATTCGGCCGCGAGCTCTTCGTCATAACCCCCAATTTCGCCGATCAGCACCAGCGCGCCCGTTTCGGGGTCGTTTTCAAAGTCATACAGAAGGTCGGCAAACGACGATCCGGGTATCATATCGCCGCCCACGCCTATGCATGTGGACTGGCCCAGGCCTGCCGAGCTCATCATATGCACGCTTTCATAACAATTCGTCGCGCTGCGCGACATTATCCCCACCGGTCCCCGCGTAAATATCTCATGAGGCATAAAACCCGCCTTCGCTTTGCCCGGGGATATGATTCCAAACGAATTGGGCCCGAACAGGCGCGCTTTCTTAGCCTTTGCCAAATGATAACACATCATCATTTCGCCCGCGGGCACATGTTCCGCTATTGTGATAATCACCGAAACCCCGGCGTCCAAGGCTTCGCGCACCCCTTTTGGCGTATATCTCGCGGGTACAAACAATATCGAAGCGTCGGCGTCTGTCTGTTCGACTGCCTCTTTTACGGTATCGAACACCGGTACGCCGCATACCATTTGTCCGCCTTTGCCCGGCGTCACGCCCGCGACCACGTTTGTTTTGTACTGCAGCATGCGCTCCGTGTGGAACGCGCCCTCGCGGCCCGTTATGCCCTGCACGATAAGCCGCGTGTTTTCATCGATGACAACGCTCATAACCGAGTTTCCCTTTCGTGTATCAGTTCTACCCCATGGGCAATATTTTCCGCGACAGCCGCTTTGGATATCCCGCGGAGTATTTCGAGCCCTTCTTTTTTGTTTGTGCCCTCCATCCGAAGCGCCACATATTTATCGTCGCCGAGAGCTTCAAGTGCGTTTTTTACGCCCGCCGCCACTTCGTCGCACCGGGTTATGCCGCCGAATATGCTGATAAACAGCGTGCGTATGTTTTCGCCGCCGAGCAAAATCCCGACAGCTTCCTTTACCTTTTCAGCCGTCGCCCCGCCCCCCAGATCCAGCGCCGCGCCCACTTTTACGCCTTTTTTCGCGAGCTGATCGATACAGCTCATCAGCATGCCCGAACCATTCGACATCACGCCGACCTGCCCGCCGGGTTCCAAGGGGATATACAACAAATTGAGTTTTGCCGCTTTTTCCGCTTTCGGGTCACAGGGAAGGCTTCGCGCATATTCGGCGATATCCGGCAGGCTGTTTATTGCATCGTCGTCGATTTCGATTTTCGCGTCCAATGCCACGAGCCCGCCGCCCGTCCGGGGCAGGGCGAGCGGGTTTATCTCCGCGAGCAGGCAGCTGTAATCCGTAAAAACGGCGTACAGCTTTTTTAACAGCGCGTACAGCTCTTCAAAATATGAGGAGGGTATGCCGCTCTTTTTGATCATATAGCGCACGGTGTAATCCTGCACGCCGGAAAGCGGGTTGATATCGGCCCTGACTATGCTTTCCGGGTTTGTTTTTGAGGTTTGTTCGATGTCTATTCCGCCCGAAGCGGAAAAAATGACGAGCGGGCACTTCGCGGCCCTGTCCAGCATGATTGAAAGATACCACTCGCCCGCCAGTTCCAATTTTTCCGCGATCAGCAGCCTGTCAACCGCATATCCCCCGATATCCGCTTGCAGCATGGCGCGCGCGGTATCCGCCGCGCAGGCTCCGTTTTCCGCGAATTTCACCCCGCCCGCCTTGCCTCTGCCCCCCGAGGGCACCTGGGCTTTTATGACGACGGGATATGAAATCCCGGCCGCTTTGATTTCATCGGCGGCAAAATCGGCGTTATCTGTGACGATACTTGGCATTATCCTTATGCCGTACCGGCCAAACAGTTCTTTCGCTTTGTATTCGGGAAGTTTCATGCAAATCCACCTCCGTGTTTTCGTTGTCTGTTAGTATAGCACAGTCTTTTTTGTTTGTCAATCCTTATCGGCGATTCACAATTAATTAACAATATCGCCGGAAGAAATTATATAAAAAGTGTTGCAATTTTTTGATTTATGTGGTATATATAAATCATACGCTAAAAACAGACGGAGGGAAGAAATATCATGGAGAAAAAAAATATAAAAATTTTGATCGTTTTGCTTTTGATCGCGGCCATTTCGGCGATTGTCAGCCTGGGCTGCGGTGAAAAAACGCCCGACGGCAAACAGGCCGGCGAAACGCCCTCGGAAAAATCGCAGGGCGACGAAGGCGACGAGGCGCCGTCGGGGCCACTTGTGTACGCCGCCGATTATCTTCCCGACAAGGATTATGGGGGATATGAGTTCCGGATAGTCTCGCCGATCGCCGGTATTTTTGTCAATTACCCGGAATTCTGGGGGGATACCGAAGAGGAGACCGGGGAGGTGCAAAATGACGCCCTGTACAAGAGAAACAGACTGATAGAAGAACGGTATAATATACTGTTCAAACAGATCGGCGTGACCGACTGGCCGGAACTGAAGCCGCTGTTCAATAAAAGCGTGAAGGCGGGTTCCGAAGATTTTGACTTGTGCATGCTGATTTGCCGCGAGGCGTGGTCGTCTTCATTGGAAGGGATCGTCATGCCGGTGAGCAGCCTGCCGTATATCGATATCACCCAGCCGTGGTACGCGCACGATGTCAACGGCCAGATATCCATCAACGGCAAACACTATTTCGCCTACAGCGACGAGTGCCTCAATATGTTCCACCAGACCATGTCGGTCATGTTCAACAAAAAATTGGCCGCGGATATGGAGCTCGAGAATATGTACAACCTCGTCAAAGAGGGCAAGTGGACAGTGGATAAATTGTTCGAGTTTTCCAGGATGGCCGTCAGGGATCTGGACGGCGACGGCAAGATGACCAAAGAGGACAGATACGGGATGGCCGGGCGCGACGATTTGTTTTACGGCTCTTTTTGGGTCGGGAGCGGGATAAAAACCGTGGGAAAAGACGAAAACGATTTGCTTGTGTTCACCGGCGCCAACGAAAAACTGTATGAAGTGCTCGATCACGCCTGGCAGAACATCTGGGGCAACGGCGACAATATATATTACGCGAGCTCAAACGATGTGGAAACCGGGAAAATGTTTGAAAACAACCAAAGCCTGTTCCATGTGATGCACATCGGCGCGATTCCCGCCCTGCGGGCGATGGAAACGGATTTCGGGGTTCTGCCTTTCCCGAAATACAACGAGGCGCAGGATAAATATTATTCGAGGGTGATAGACGGCTGGATACTCTGCGTGCCCAATACCGCGCAGGACTTTGAGCGCACGAGCATAATCATGGAGGAGATGGCAATCGAGTCGAAAAATTACACGCTGCCCGCATATATCGATACCGTGCTGCGCACAAAGCACACGCGCGACGACGAGAGCCAGGAAATGCTCGACTTGATCCATTTGACCAGGGCGCTGGATATAGGGGACACTTTTTACATGGACCCCGTGAGGAATACATATCACGGCGTGATCGCCTCGAAGAAAAACGGTTTTGCCGCCGCCGTGGAGAAAAATATGGGATCGATCGAAAAAGTGCTCAACAAGGCAAACGACGCCGCGCTTTCGCTGAATTAATTGACATCCATAAATATATTTTTGGAGGTAACCAATTGTGAAAAAAAGTTTTCGCGTTTTGATTTTTGTTTTTGTTTTGTTTGCGGCGCTCGCGTTTTTCTCGTGCGGGGAAAAAGAAGAAGCGGCCGCCGACGAATCCGCAGACGCCTCAACCATCGAAACAACCGGCACTCCGGAAACTTCCCCGCCTCCCCCTACCACCGATCCGGGCCCGAAAAAGAGGATGAGGGATATCACATTCGCCGACACTTCCGATGAAAGCGAACGGCATCCCGTGAAAGTGGGCGAAGGCGGCGGCTATCAGTCGATCGGCGCCAAATTCACGGCGGAATTTACAATGACCTCAATCGATCTTTCCTGCCCTTCGTGGAGCGACGATATAGGCACCATGGTGTTCAAGCTGTATAAATGGGATACCGATTACGCCACTACGGTCGCGGGCGCTCCGGTGGTGGCCGATTATGAGACCTTGGTCGATTATCCCGACAACGCGATGATGGAAGTGGATTTCAACGCGGAGATCGGGCCCGGCACATATCTGTGGGAACTCAGCGAAGGAAAAGCCGGCGTCGGCATGTGGGCGTTTAAAACACATGGGGAAGAAGGCCTCGAGTTTTTTAAAAACGGCGAGCCGTTCACTGACGGCACCGCGCTGATTGCGACGCTGTACGGATATGTGATGGAGTGAATTTATATTTTTGATAAATTTTGATAAAAATGCAAAATATGTTGACAAAAAAATAATAATATGGTAATATTTAATATTGGTAACGGTGTTACAACGAAAATAAAAATAAATTTCAAGGAGGCAAAATCAAAAATGAGAAAAATTCCAGCATATATCCTTATCGCGGTTTTGGCGTTTGCCATGTGCGCCCCATTTGCCGTTTCGGCGGAGCCGAGATCGCTCAACGTCCCGAAAGCGGCAGTCGCTCCGACGATTGACGGCGTGATAAACGCCGACGAGTGGGCGGGCGCGCTTGTGGTCGAGATGAAGGCGGGCGACGATGCAATCAGCGTTCCGGCCGGCGACGCCGACGGATTCAAGGGAGCGGTATTCCAGTTCATGTGGAGTGAAGAGGGAATATATTTCTCCGTCGTGTCAAATGGCAACAACGAACCTTTCGGCGTACCGGCTGCCGACAACGGGAGCTATAACACGGGCAACGGGCCGCAGTTCAATATGTTTCCCACCCGCGACTCGGCCGGCGCCGTAGGCGAGACTTTCTTCTTTTCGTACCACCCCTGCGCCGACGACGGAAAACCGTATGTAGGCGAGCATTTCGTCTACGGCTCGGGCGGAGCGGGCGAAAACGTCCCGGAGGCCAAGATAGGCGCCGTGATGAAGGGCAACGACTACACGATTGAAGGGCTTATCCCGGCGGCGGCCCTCGCGAAATCCGACATCCCGATGAAAGTCGCCTCGGGCGCGGTGCTGCTCTGGAACAATGTCATAATGTTCACCGACGACGGCGGAGCGCAGGGGCTCGCGGCCGATGCGGGCTGGTTTGACGCCGCCGAATGCACCGCGTATACCCTTGTCGATACCCTTGCGGCAGTACCTCCCGCCGCGCCGGAACCCGAGCCCGCTCCCGAACCGGAGCCGGCCCCCGCGCCTGCAGAACCGGCTCCCGCTCCCGCGGAACCCGCGCCTGCTCCCGTTCCCGCAGCTCCGGTTACCGGAGATACCGCGCTGATACTGGCTGCCGCGCTTGTTTTGTCGGCTGTATGCATATCAAAAAAGCTGACAGGCAAAAAGAGAACGTAAATGTAAAATAGATTATATAACTTACGCCGGCCCGGGAGAAACCCCGGGCCTATGGTATGGAGGGCGAGAGGCAATGTTTTGTTTATCCAAAAGATGTGAAATTTTAAAAGAAGACGCCGTCAATTTAAAAACTCACGCGAAAATCATGGAGCTTGAGCGCCTGAAGTGGTTTCACCGCGGGGTTTCGGGGGAAGCGGAAGCCAACCCCGAAGCGGAAAATATATGCCTGACCGCGGCGGGACTCGAAAGCGTCATTTTAAATTCGCAGGTCGTGATCAACGACGGCGAATTGATAGCGGGCTGCAATTACGGCCTGGGTGAGTGGAGCGATTGTGTGGATATCCAGTTGAACCGCGGCTTTATCCCGGCGGATGAGGCGAAAGCGCTCAAAGGCGAAATTTTGTCGGCTGAACAAAAATACCGCCGGCGGCATTCCGAAGGCCAAAACGGCGAATTATTCGAAAAGCTGGCGGCAGAGGGTGCGATAGGCGGGGGCTGGGTCATGACCGACAACCACACGGTGATCGGTTACGAGCAGGTTTTGAAACTGGGCTTTGAGGGTTTACAAAAAAAAATCGAGGAATATGAAAAATTAAACGGGGAAAGCAAATGGTACTCGGCCACAAAACGCGTATGCCGGGCCGCCTGCGCGATCGGGGAGCGCCACGCGAAAAAAGCGAGGGAACTGGGGCTGGAAAAAATAGCGGAGATATGCGAAAAAGTGCCCAGACATCCGGCAAACAGTTTCCACGAAGCCCTGCAGAGCCTTTGGTTTGCGCACATCGTCAACACATGGGAAGACGGTATAAACGCCAATTCGCTCGGACGCTTGGACCAGATATTATATCCCTGGTACAAAACGGACACCGAAAGCGGGAAGCTGACAAAAGAAGAAGCCTTTGAGCTCATCTGCTGCCTGTGGATCAAATTATACAGGGATTACGACGTGCAGCAGTCCTGCGTGGGCGGCTGCGATAAAAACGGGGAAGACGCGGCAAACGAACTGTCGTGGCTGATGCTGGAAGTCACCGAGGCCCTCAATTTCATACGCTGCCTGTCCGTTCGCTTTTCTTCGAAATCCGACCCCGCCTTTATCCGGCGCGCTTTGGAAGTGGTGGGCCATATGCAAAAAGGCGTCCCGTTCTTTTTCAACGACGACGTGCTGATACCCGCTTTGGTTTCAAAGGGCATATCGCTCTCCGACGCCCGCGATTACACCCAGATAGGCTGCGTGGAAACCGTGATCCCGGGCAAATCCAATCCCCACGCCGTATCGGCCCACGCGAACCTGCTCAAGGCGATGGAGTATGCCCTAAAAGACGAAAAAGCGGGCAGCTGCAAGAGCTTTGACGAATTGAAAAAAGAAGTGTTCGGATATGTGAAATATATCGTGGAGCAGGCATATCTGGCCACGTCCCGGAATATAGTCCACGCGGGTTTCAATTCGCCCAAGCCGTATAAATCTCTTCTGACGGAGGGCTGCGTGGAATCGGGCAGGGATTTCAACGGTTTCGGAGCAAAATACGACTATTATCAGATGATGATGTACGGTATCCCGAACCTCGCCGACTCGCTTTCGGCGCTTGAAGAACTCGTGTTCGCACAAAACAGGTATACGATGCCCCAGCTTATTTTCCAGATAGAAAACAACTGGCCAAACGAGGCGATGCGGCTCACATTTGTCAACAAAGCCCCGAAATTCGGAAACGACATAGCTTCCGCCGATCAGACGGCTTCGGAAATCATGGAGCTGGCGTGCGATTTTTTGGATGAGCTGTCGGCAAAACACGGATATATGTTCCACGCGCAGCCGTTCACGTTTTTATGGATGGTCGACTACGGCAAAAAGACCGCGGCCACCCCGGACGGGCGGCGCGACGGGGAAATTTTGGCCTACAGCGTTTCCCCGATGCAGGGCCGCGACCAGAGCGGGTTTACGGCTTTAATCAACTCCCTGTCGCAGCTGCCCACCAAAAAGGCGCCCGGCACCTCTTCGGCGATCGTCGAAGCGGACCCGGCGCTTTTCACGGACAGAAATATCGGATATTTCGTCGAAATACTGCTCGAAGGGGCAAAGAGGGGCCTTTGCAATGTCCAATTCAATGTGACGGATGCGGATACGCTCAAAGAAGCGCAGAAATATCCCGAAAAACACAAAAACCTCGCCGTCAGGGTTTCGGGCTTCAGCCAAAAATTTTCCCTGCTCGACAAAAACATGCAGGATCATATAATCGGCCGCACAAAACACCGCTCTGTATAGCGGGCGTATATCACACGGCGATGACGCCGTCCAAATCCCATAAATCTTCCCAGCTTTTCGCGCCTTCCCACAAAAACACCTGGCCCTTGATGAGCCTGCAGTTTTTGTCGGTTGCGCCGATTCGGGCCATCTCGTCCGGGGTGAGGGGATCTTCGGTCACGCATTTCAAGTTGCTTGTATATTTATCTTCAAACACGCTGAACGGTATCGGGAGCGCCCCGCGCTGCACCGCCCATTTTATGCACACAAGCGCCGGGTGCACGCCGTGCGCCGCGGCGATTTTGACGATCTCCGGCATTTGGATATCCACGACGTCGTCCGCTGTCTTGTCGCGCTCGGGGCGGTTGGGCGAGCCGATGGGGCAATATCCTATGGGCTGTATGCCCCTTTCGGCGCAGTAGCGAAACAGCTCTTCCTGCTGGAAACTCGGGTGCATTTCCATTTCCAGCGCCGCGGGTTTTATCCTGCAAAAGGGGAGCACCGCCTCGAGTTTCGGTATGGTCATATTCGACATGCCGATATGGCGCGCCAGCCCCATATCCGCGAGTTTTTCGAGCTGCCTCCAGACAGCCATAAATTCATCCGCCGAAAAAGGCTTTGAATCCGGGTTTCTGCTGTCGCCGTCGCAGCCGGGCGCGTGATAATTCGGGAAAGGCCAGTGGACGAAATACAGATCCAGATAATCGAGCCTCAAATCGCGCAGGCTTTTGGCGCACGAAAGCAATACATCTCCCCTGCCGTGCATATCGTTCCAGAGCTTGGAAGCGACGAACAGCTCTTCGCGCCTTATTGTTTTTTTATTGATTGCTTCCTCGAGCACTTCCCCGATCAGCTCTTCGTTTCCGTACACCGAGGCGC
>WQXD01000117.1 GCA_009785015.1 Oscillospiraceae bacterium
CCCACTATGGCGGTTATTCCCTTCTCGAAATTGATCGAGGTTTTTGAGGGAAACGACTTGAACCCGGTCAGTTCCACCGTTTTTAAATACACTTTTCTCTCTCCGCAGTTTTTATTATATTACATCAATATCCGAACAGCGCCAGCGCTTCCTTCGCGGCGTTCTGTTCCGCCGCTTTTTTCGAGGGGCCTTTTCCCTCACCCACTATGTTGCTGCCCAGCATCGCGCACACTTCGAAATTTTTTTCGTGGGCGGGGCCGCTTTCGCTTTTCAGCACATATTCGAGCGCCTCTTCGTTATTTTGCTGGATTATCTGCTGCAGCAGGCTTTTGTAATCCTTTGTCTCGCCTTCTTTCACTATGTCGTCGACAAAACTCTCGATAAACCCGAGCAGAAACTTTTTCGCGGCGTCTATGCCCCCATCGATAAAAATCGAGCCGAGCACCGCTTCAAAAGCGTCCGCGAGGGTCGATTTCCTGCGCCTGCCGCTGCGTATTTCCCCATTGCCCAAAAACAGCGCCTCCCCGAGGCCCACAGATTCCGCAAAACCGAACAGGGAATCCTCACACACCACAATCGCCCTGATGCGGGTGAGCTCCCCTTCTTTGCAATTCTTGAACTTTGAATATATATATTCGGAAGTGAGCAAAGACAGCACCGCATCGCCCAGAAACTCCAGCCGCTCGTTGCATTCCGCTTTCACGCCTTTTGATTTCATCTCGTTGGCGTATGACGAGTGGGTCAGGGCGGCGGTGAGCAGAAATATGTTATTGTATTCATAGCCTATTTTTTTTGCGAAATTTTTCGCCTGATTTTCGGCGTATGAATTTTTGTTTTTCGTGTTTTTTCCCGTTTCCATTTTTAACCTAATCTGATATTTTGTTTCATTTATTGATTTTGCCCTGTATTTCGATTTCTTCGGCCAAATTGGTTTCCACGCAGAATTTGGCCTGGCGTATCGCGTTTTTTATCGCTTTCGCGTCGGAGCTGCCGTGCGCCTTTATGACGGTTTTTTTGACCCCCAGAAGCGGAGCGCCGCCGTATTCCGACTGGTCGAAAGATTTTTGGAGTTCTTTTACCGAATTTTTGACCAATGCCGCCGACACTTTTGTGAAAACGTCGCGCAAAAACATGGATTTCAGTTTCTTGTCCATGAAGAGCCCGAACCCCTCGGTGAGTTTTAAAATTATATTTCCGGTAAACCCGTCAGTGACCAAAACGTCGCTGCAATTCATGGTTATGTCCCTGCCTTCGATATTGCCGACAAAATTTATATTCTTTGTCTCGGAAAGCAGCTTATATGCCTCCACATGCCCCGCCGTCCCCTTGCTTTTTTCCGCCCCGTTGTTGGCGAGGCCCACTGTGGGGTTTTCTATGCCGAATATTTTTTTCATGTAGATGGAACCCATAAAGCCGAACTGCTTCAAATGTTCCGCTTTTATGTCCAAGTTCGCCCCCGCGTCTATGAGGAGGGTTTTTCTCTCATATGGCAAAACAACCGCGATCGCCGCCCTCTTTATGTCGTTTATGCGCTTTATCAGAAGGGTAGACCCGGCTAAAAGCGCGCCCGAATTGCCCGCTGAAACCATTGCGCATATCTCTCCGTTTTTATCGTCGGCCAACAGCCTGAAACACGTGCCCATCGACGAATCCTTGTTTTCTTTTACCACCGAAATGGGGTCGTCTTCCATGCTTATGGCTTTGTCGGCATGCACTATTTCGATATTTTTTTTTGACAGGCTGTTTTCCTCGATCACCCGGTTTATTTTGTTCTCGTCGCCGGCGAGGATCATCTCGACGTCGAGTTCCCGCACCGCGAGCGCGGCCCCTTTTACGGTTTCAACCGGGGCAAAGTCCCCGCCCATAACGTCCAACAGTATTTTCATTTCGGCGCAATTCTTCCATTCTTTGAGTATTCTGAGTATAACTTGGTTTATTTTTATATTATATTATATTTTGCCGTGTTTTTCAATTATATTTTTGTGAATTTTTCCAAAACTTCATATATTCAAGGGCGATTTCCGCCGTCTGAAGTTTGACAGCGCTTTTTTTGCCTTTTATTTTTTCTTTTGGGGCCTCGATTATCCCGAAATTTATGCCCATGGGCTGAAAGTCGCCGACGCTCTCGTCGCTGATATAGTGCGCGAGCGCTCCCGTCGCGGTAAATTTCGGGAAAATTGTTTTGTTTTGGTCGTTTCTGATTTTTTCCGCGGCCGCGATCCCCGCCACGAATCCCGAGCAGGCGGAACATATATACCCTTCAGTTCCCGTTATCTGCCCGGCGAAATATATGTTTTTGTCTTTTTTCAGGTTATATGTGCAGTCGAGCAGTTTCGGGGAATTTATGAATGTATTTTTGTGCATCACCCCGTACCGCAGAAATTCGCAGTTTTTGAGGGCGGGAATCAGGGAAAATACCCTTTTTTGTTCGGGAAACGTCAAATTTGTCTGAAATCCCACGATATTGTACAGGGTGCCTTCGCTGTTGTCCTGCCTCAGCTGGACCACGGCATACGGCGGCTTTTGGGTCCTCTCATCTGTTATACCCACCGGCTTCATGCAGCCGAACAGCAAAGTCCCCTCGCCCCTTTTCGCTGAAATCTCCACCGGCACACATCCCTCAAACACGTTCTTTTCGATATATTCCCTGTCAAATCCCCTGAGCACGGCCGTTTCGGCCGATACAAGGGCCCGGTAAAATATTTCGTACTCGTCTTTTGTGAGGGGGCAGTTTATATAGTCTTTTTCACCTTTGCCGTACCTTGAGGCGTAAAAAGCGCTTGTAAAGTCGATTGACTTGACGTCTACTATCGGGGCGGCGGCGTCAAAAAAATGGAGATAATCTTCGCCGACGATATTTTTTATCTCCCGCTGAAGGCTTTCGGAGGTGAGGGGCCCCGAGGCGATTATATTTATTTCGCCTCTGTCGATTTTTTCGACTTCTCCGGTTATGATTTCGATATTTTCGTTCGATTGTATTTTTTTTGTTATATATCCCGAAAATTCTTCCCTGTCCACCGCCAAAGCCCCGCCCGCCGGGACTTTGGTTTCATATGCCGCCTCGAGCACGAGGCTGCCGCCGGTTTCGAGCTCCTTTTTTAACAGCCCCGACGCGTTTTCGAGATTTTGGGCCTTGAACGAGTTTGAGCACACGAGCTCCGCGAAGTTTTTGTTTTGGTGGGCGGGAGAAAATTTAAGCGGTTTCATCTCAAAAAGTTTTACTTTGACTCCGCGCGCCGCAGCCTGCCAGGCGGCTTCGCAGCCCGCGAGCCCCGCCCCGATCACGTTTATATGAGTATCAATTATCTTCAGTATCCTCCGTCTCCGCTGTTTCGCTGTCTGCGGGTTTGTCCGGCATTTCGCGCTTTTTTTGGTAACCGCAGTTTTTGTTATAGCAATAGGCGAAATCCTTGCCTTTTTTCTGGAGCATCAGCGAGCCGCATTCGGGGCACTTTTCCCCGAGCGGCAGGTCCCAGACCGAAAATTTGCATTCCGGATATTTTTCGCAGCTGTAAAAATACATCTTGTTTTTTCCGCGTTTCTTCAGGAGCTTTCCGCCGCAGACGGGGCAGGCGGCGTCCGCCATTTCGACGTTTATCGGTTTTGTGTTTTTGCAGGCCGGGTAATTCGAGCAGGCGTAAAAATTCCCGAACCGCCCCTTTCTTATCACCATAAATTCCCCGCACAGCTCGCACTTTATATCGGTCTTCTGGATCTGCGCCTGTTCCTCTTTTTTTATCACGTTGCCCTCTCTGTCAAGCCGCATGGTGAAGCGGCATTCGGGGTAGCTCGGACAGGCGGCGAACCTGCCGAACCGGCCGTTTTTGACGATCAGCTTCTTGCCGCAGTTTTCGCACTGATAATCTATTTCGGTTTCGGGCACCACTATTTCCTCTTTGCCTATGTTGATCTCCGCCTCGTCCAAGCTCGTTTTGAAATCCGCGTAAAATTTATCCAAAACGCTTATATAGTCCTTTTTCCCCTCTTCGATTTCGTCAAAATCCTCTTCCATTTTGGCGGTAAAACCGTAATTTATTATATCCTGGAAATTGTTTTTCATCACGCTTGTGGTGATTTCCCCCAGCGGCGTCGGTTTTAAGGATTTGCCTTCCCTCTCGACATAGTCCCTTTGCAGGGTGGTATTCAGTATCGTGGTGTATGTGCTCGGCCTGCCGATGCCCTGCTCTTTTAACACTTTTATGAGTGAGGCCTCGGTATATCTGAAAGGCGGCTGGGTGAAATTCTGGGTGTGGATGAGATTGTTCAAGCCGAGTATTTCGCCTTCCCGCAGTTCCGGGAGTTTCTTTTCCCTGGCGTCAAAATCCTCGAAATTGTCCCTGTCGCTTTTTTTCTCGCTCTCATCCTGGGTTTCTTCGTATACGACCAGATATCCCGGAAATTTTATCGTATACCCCGAGGCCTTGAATATGTATTTTCCGGCCTCTATATCCGCGCTCACGGTGTCAAGCAGCGCCGACTGCATCTGGCTCGACAAAAACCTTTCCCAGATGAGCTTGTATATTTTATATTGGTCCAAATTCAAAAATTTTTTTATAATTTCGGGATCGTAATCTTTTAAGTGGGAAGGGCGTATCGCTTCGTGCGCGTCCTGCGCGTTTTTTTCGGTTTTGTATTCTTTCGGGGTCTCGGGGTAAAACTTTTCCCCGTATTTGCCGAGTATGTATTCCCTGGCGGCGTCTCTCGCCTCGGCGGATATCCTCTGCGAATCGGTGCGCATATATGTGATGAGCCCCTGCACCCCGCCCTTCGGGCCGAGGTTTATCCCCTCGTAGAGTTCCTGGGCGGCTTTCATCGTCCTGTTCGACTGGAAGTTGAGTTTTTTGTTGGCTTCCTGCAGCAGCGTCGAAGTGGTGAAAGGCGGGGAGGGGTGTTTGTATCTCACGCCTTTTTTTATGTTTTTGACCGTATAGCGCGACCCTGCGAGATTTTCGAGCACCGTGTCCGTTTCAGCTTTGGTCGTGAGGTTTATCCTGCCCTTTTCGTCGCCGAAAAATTTCGCCTCAAAATCCTTGTTTTCGGAATTTTTCAAATCGGCGGCGATATTCCAGTATTCCTCAGGCGTGAAATTGCGTATTTCCTCTTCCCTTTCCACGATAAGCCGCGTCGCCACGGACTGGACGCGCCCCGCCGAAAGCCCGCCCTTTACGTTTTTCCACAAAAACGGGCTGATCTTATATCCCACCAGCCTGTCGATGATGCGCCTCGCCTGCTGTGCGTCCACCACATTCATATCTATCGCTTTCGGGTTTTTTATGCTGTTTTTTACGGCTGTTTTCGTGATCTCGTTAAACGATATCCTCTTCGCCTTTTCGGGCTCGATTCCCAAAGCCGTGGCCACGTGCCACGCTATCGCTTCGCCCTCCCTGTCGGGGTCAGTGGCCAAGAACACATTGTCGGCGCTTTTCGCCTCTTTTTTTAATTCTTTTATGAAATCGCTTTTGCCCCGTATGTTGATGTACTGGGCCTTGAATTTGTCGTCGACTTCGACTCCGAGTTTGCTTTTCGGCAAATCCCGCACATGCCCCTTGGAGGCTATCACTTTGTAACTGCCCCCCAGATAACCTTTGACCGTGTTCGCCTTCGCCGGCGATTCCATTATGACTATGTTTTTCATATTTGCGTGCGCCTCCGTTTTTTTTGGCCCAAATTCGCCAAATTTACAAATTTATGAAACTTTCGTGTATTTTATAGCAATCTCCCGGAAAAGAAGTTATGATGCCGTACAGTTCCAGAAATGTCAGCGTGTTCATCACTTCCGATACCGCCATGCCGGACCCGGCGATGTCGTCGGCGCGGAGTTTTTTGTCTTTTTTTTCGTGGAAAATCTCAAACACCCTGAGCTCCGCTTCATTCAGGATTATTTTCAGCGCGGCCAGCTTTTCCGAGAGGCCCGCTTTGGAGCTCTCCTGCTTTGAATCTGCTTCTGCCGGCGCGGCGATTTGGGCTTCCGGTTCCGGTTTTTTTGTTTTTTCTTCTTCTTTTGGCCGGTTATATGAATAATTGAGCTTGTTGTTGTAATATTTTGTTTTTTCTATATTGATCCTGTGGCTGTAAAGATGCTCGTATTCGGACAAAATATCATACGCTTCAGTCACTATCCCCGCGCGCTGCCTGAGCAGGTTATTTGTGCCCCTGCTGTTTGGCGCGTTTATGTTCCCGGGTACCGCGTACAATTCCCGCCCCTGGAACAGCGCCGTCTTCGCGGTGATCAAAGCCCCGCTTTTATTGTCCGCCTCAACCACCAGCACAGCCTGCGAGAGCCCGCTTATTATCCTGTTGCGCACCGGGAAGTGAAACCCTTTGGGCTCGGTTTTGGGCGGATATTCCGTCATTACAAGCCCCTCTTCCAGGATTTTGTCCATCAGCTTCTTGTTTTCGGGCGGATACACTTTGTCTATCCCGCAGCCGAAGACCGCGACGGTGACCCCGCCCGCGGCAAGGCAGCCTTTATGCGAAGCGGAATCTATCCCTTCGGCCATTCCGCTCACTATGACCGCCCCGCACGCGGCGAGTTCCTTTGCGAGCTCATAGGCGGCGCTTTTTCCGTAATCCGTCATTTTTCTCGTGCCGACCATCGCCACGCACAAATTGTCGTCTATATCCGGCAGGCGGCCCCGGTAATACAACACGGCCGGAAACGCCCTTATACCCCTCAACCGCCCGGGATAGAGGCCGTCGCCGCAGTTTAACACCGAGACGTTGTTTTTGGCGCAGAACTCAAGCGTCGATTCGGCTTCCCCGAGATTTTTCTCGCACAGCCTTTCAAGAACTCCTTCATCCATTTCAAAGCCGCATTTCTGCCGCAGTTCGTCTTTTTTCGCCGAGTATATATTTTCGGCGTTTCCAAACGCGCCGAGAAGATTGGACGGCAGCGCGTTTCCCGCCCCGCAGGCGAGCGAGAGCCATATATAGTACAAATCGCCGGACATATTTACATCGCTCCTTTTTTTTGTTGTTTCCCGATTTCCCAGAGAACGATCCCCGCAGCGACCGAAACGTTGAGGGATTCGCTCTTTTTGTTTATGGGGATGATCAGTTTTTGGTCGCAGAGTTTCGTGATACCCGCCTCGAGGCCCCTCCCCTCGTTTCCGAATGCGACCGCCGTCTTCGCGCCTAAGGGGATTTCGTCTATGGGGCGGGAATCTTCGTCCAGATGCGCCGCAAATACATTATATCCGTTTTTTTTGAGATTTGCAATATCTTCCCCGATATTTTCGCTTATTTTTATGTTCTGCCGGAAAATCGCCCCCATGGCGGCCCTTTGCGTTTTGGCCGAATATATGTCCGCAGATTCGCATGACACGATTATATCCGCGCCGCACACCGCTTCCGCCGTCCTGATTATCGCCCCGACATTCCCCGGATCCCTCACAGAGCACAGTATGACCACCGGCTTTTTGTATGAAAGCCCGGATTGCTCCGGTTTTTCCATGATGCACATGACCCCTTCAAAACCTTCCTCGTCGGTGATTTTTTTATAGACTTCGCTTGTCACCACGGTCATTTCGAAATCCGCGGCCGATATGCGGCCGGCTGTGTTTTCTTCGGCTATTATATGTTTTATCTTCCCCCGGTATCTCGAATTTAAAGCTTCCTGCAAAAGTTTGAGGCCTTCAAAATAAAAGAGGCCCGTCTGGTCCCTGTGTTTTTTTTGCTTGAGTTTGCAAAGACCCGTTATGAACGCGTTATTTCTGCCGTATATAAATTTTGTACCCGCCATATATGATCCCCCCGGAAAATTTGACCGGTACTTGGTGATTGCAAACGAAATCACCAAGTTACCGGCAAAAATACAGTTCTGCGCGCCGAAATTCAAAGCCCGTACAGCCTGCCGTCCGTTATATTCATGCCCACGGTCTGATTCAAGAGCCACCGGGTTATCACGATAGCCGAGAACATCGATATAAGCACGCCCATAAAAAGCGTCATCGCGAATCCCACTATCGGCCCCGACCCGAAATTCCACAACACCACCGCCGCTATGAGCGTGGTCACGTTGGAATCCAAAATAGCCGTGAAAGCCCTGTAGAATCCGGCTTTGATGGAGGGCTTTACGGCTTTCCCGTCCCTCAGCTCTTCCTTTATCCTCTCGAATATCACGACGTTGGCGTCGACTGCCATCCCTATCGACAAAATGATCCCCGCAATTCCGGGAAGCGACAGGTTCGTCTGGCTCAAAACCAACGCTATGCCGATCATGCCTATGTATGCCAGTAAGGCTATCGAGGCTATGAAGCCGGGGAGCTTGTAATACGCTATCATAAAGACGATGACCAGCGCGATTCCTATGGCGCCGGCGACCAGGCTCGTCTCAATCGACTTTTCCCCGAGCATCGGGCCCGTCGCGGTCAGCTGTACGTCATGAAGCGCGAAGGGCAGCTGCCCCGCCGAAATTATTCCCGACCAATATTCCGCAGAGCTCTTGTCATAATTACCCGTGATCACACAGCTGTCGGAATTTATTTCATTTTCCACGTTGGGCCTCATCATTTCGTTTTCATCCAGATATATCGCTATGTAGTTTTCCCCGTAAGGCCTGGCTGCCGCGTTTCTTGTGGCTTCGGCGAATTTCGCAACTGCTTCCGGTTTGAGTTTCAAGCTTATGAAATACTCGTTTCCGTGGCCCCTGGCATCGCCGTAATTGGGCGCGGCGCTCTCGATATCCTTGCCGTCCATGACAACGTTTCCCTCAGAGTCCCTGAATTCGAGCACCGCACTCGCCCCCAGCATCGCGACGGCTTCTTCCGGGTCCGATATGCCGGGTATCTCAACCATGATCCGGCCCATTCCGCTCGCCGCCACCGTCGCCTCGGTGTAATTGAGCATGTCCAAGCGGCCCCTTATCATGGCCACCGCCGTGTTTATTTCATCGCCGGACGGCATTCTGTCTATATCCGCTTCATATACAATCGAAGACCCCCCCGCGAGATCAAGCCCCAGTTTTATTCCGCCCTCTTCGAATACCCCCGGTATTCCCCACACCCTGATTCCGAACACCGCAACCGCGAGCAAACACGAAATCGATAAAATGGCAAGCGCGAAAGTCACTATACTTTTTTTCATAATTTATTTTTTACTCCTTAATAGATAATATAGATAATGATATTTTTGATATTTCGGCAACGGTTTTTATTATATCACATGTGACTGAAAAATGTCAATGATTTTTTTATCATAAAAATTTAAAAATTTTCAAATTTCCTATTGACATTTTACAGAGTTTGGTATATAATGCTAATATGCCCCTATGTAAAAAATATTTACCTAAAGTAAATGGTATTTACTATCGGCGATTTTTCTGATGTTTCGGGATATTTTTGCCGAAAAACTTGGTTCCGGAAAATAAAGCCTTCATCCAATGTAGGGACGATTACAGGTCTCTTGTTTAAAACCAGGTGAACAGTGGTCGTTCCCTACACTCCCCATTTAAAAATCTCTTTTACACGAATTCGATCATGCTCTCTTCCCAGAAATCGGGGGCTTCATATCCCAGAAAATTTACAAACGTAGCGGCCAAGTTTGCCAGCCCGAACTCGTTTTTGTCTTTGACGACATATCCGCCTTTGTAAAAATCGTCGGCGAATATGCACAAAACCGGGTTGAGCGAATGGGCTGTCTTCGGTCTCGGCTGCCCGTCGCTTCCCCTTTGCGGGGCGTTTGTGTTTTTGTCAGTTTCATACATCTCCTCGGCATTGCCGTGGTCGGCTGTGACAATCAACACTCCGCGGGCTTCGCCGACCGCTTTTATTATTCTCGCAAGCTGCAAGTCGACCGTTTCGACCCCGATTATCGTAGCGGCGAGATCGCCCGTATGGCCCACCATGTCCCCGTTGGGGAAGTTCGCCCTGATGAATTTATATTCCCCGCTTTTTATTTTTTCCGTCAGTAAATCCGTGATTTCGGCCGCCTTCATCCAGGGCCGCTGCTCGA
>WQXD01000118.1 GCA_009785015.1 Oscillospiraceae bacterium
ATAATTCGCGCAGAACCTGATCGTCGAGCGATCCCGTGACTTCTTTTCTATATCTCGCGATAAACGGGATCGTGTCGCCGTTATCAAAAAGGGCGATAGTATCCGCGAGTTTTTTTTCGGGTATCCCGAATTCTTTTACAAGCGTGTTTGTTATGTTCATAAGTTTTTTATACCTCTATATATTTTGGTTTTAATCTGAAATGATTGCTAACGAATAAAATACTTGTTATATGATCTTTGCATTTTTAGGAATAAGCTCTGGGTGTTGCCGTTCAAACTCTGCGGCTTTATTCACTAATTCCTCAAGGGTCATATTTTCAAATAGATTATCGCGCCGCCATTCAGTATAATCGAAATGCTCCTGCTTTATGTTTGCAATAAAAATCTCAGTTTCAATTATTCCGAGCGTTTCGCGTAAAATTCTCATTCCCGCAGTCATTATAGCGGAAGTTTGTATATTTTCAGTCATTCTGTTTTCCTCCATATTTTATCAAATTCAATAGGATTTAATATTTTTATTTTTTCTGTTTTATAATTAAGTACACGCTTATCGGTCGTAATAAAATAATCGCAACCCGAAATTATTGAACAAGCCAAATGAACAGAGTCTTTATATTTAATGCCTGTTTCCATTATTTTTTTTGAAATTGTTATAACTTCGTTTTTCTTGTCTTCTCCTATATGAAATGACGAATATTCGTTTACGAATTGTAAAATATGTTCCTTGTTTTTTTCAGAAGGGCTTTCGTTGATTTCATATAAAAGCATAAATGAAGAATAAAGCGCAAGGCTTTTATATTTTATCAGCGATTGAATATACATTTTTGCCGCCGCTTCATTTTTGATTTTTTCCTGTGTTAAATCGTCAAACGGTCTGCCGTAACAGCAGTTGTCAAGATATATTTTGAGCATAATTATTCATCTCCATTCCTTTTTAATAACCACTGTGTTTATGCTCATAATGATATTTTACCACAAACGGGCGGAAAAGTCAATCGCCATTTTTGATATATTTTTTAAATTATTATAAATGAAAGTACACAACAGCGAAAAAATATACGCTCCTGTGTTTTGAGCAAATATATACGGCAAGAGGTCAGTGGTCAAAATGACCACCAACCTCCTTTTGCCGCCGTATGGGTACGGATGTCTTCCGCCAATTATGATGATAACGGCTATTCGCGCATGAAACGGATGTATATACAGTCTCCTTTAAGGTCTTTTCTCAAATCAAAGGGTTCTGTCTCATTCAACAGCGTAACGTATTCCCAACCTTCCTCGTCAAAATAACCGTTAATAAAGTCGGGCCGTTTGCTTACTCTCAAAACATCCATTCTCTTTATAGGCGACTTGGTTTTATCTCTTGTGCCGAAAAACAATACATATCCGCTTTTACTGCCCGCGCCTTTTCGGAGGTCTCCGCTTCTTAAATAGAAATTGGCGTCTTTATCGGAATTGTGCGCAATCTTCCACGGCGTTACAGAAGCGTTCCATTCATATGCGGGAGGATTTTTTCCGTGATATGTAATAAAGAAGTCGGTATAGGCGTAAGCCTCATTTTCGCCCAATAAGTAAAACAAAAAATTTCCGTTGCCTTTCGGGTTTATATTGATACCGCCTGTCGAGGTATAATCGGGCCAACCTATGTTTTGTGTCGGAAAATGAATGCCCGTCACATATTTGGGCAGGGGGAATAAACTCTTTTGAGAATTGGCCCGCTTGTCAAACTCCGCTTTTATCGCATCCCGGCGCGCTTGAGTAGAGCACAGTTCCCATATCGGCTTGAGCGGCTGACCGCCGAAGTCGGTGAAGGTGGGGTCATTATTAAGAGAATTACGCCATGCGTCCATCGCATCGGCCGCTTGGTCGGGGTTCATCACTTTTCCGGTTGACCCTGTACCACCGTAGAATATGACATTGCGGGTAGTTTTCGAGTTAAAGTTTTTTATCCTTTTTTCAGTTGCGGTATCGACTCCCACGCTGGCACTTGTGAAACCGGCGCTGTATGACGCCTTTGCGTTCATTTTAAACGAAGAAAAGCTTTCGCTGGACTGCGATTCTATGGAACAGTTGTAGTCCATTCTGCCGCCGATCCACACCGAAGTCATTACATGGGTGCCGTATGTGTCCAATATTTGGGCAGGGCTTACGTTCGGGTCGTTAAGGGCTTTCTGCACCGATGGCAGGAGGAAATTGGAATAGTCGAAATATATGGGGTCGGCGAGCGAATATTCGTAAAGTTTTACCCATTTTGTTTGTGTAGCTAAATACTTATTTTTGCTCGTGCTGTTCATGGAGCCAAAATTGGTATTCACGCTGGCTGAAAAGCCCATAAACCCGCCGCTGACCTTGACGTTGGTAGTGCTTTTTTTACAATAATCGTAGGCGTTACTTTCAATATTTTCAAAGAATGAGTCCGCATTGGCGTTTGGCGTTTTGTTGATTTCCCGCCATTCGATCATTTTCTGATAATCAAGAACGGGCTGTTTCAAACCCTTTGAGGTGTCGGGCGACGCATAGTCTCCGAAAGCGTTGTAACCGTAGCCGATGTATTTGAGCGCCTTGTTTACGTTCATGTCGGCGGTTGCCACATCGCCTTCGCCCTCTTTGAAGGCCTTGACATGAGCAACTATAAATCCGCTGTAACCTTTCTCGTTTTTGCACCTGACAACATACTTATACAGTATGCCCGGTTTAGCGTCATTGTCTATATAAGAGGTGGAATTTTTCGGCAGCGTAAAAACTTTTTCATCTGAGTTTGTGCTAGAGAGTCGGCGGATAACTTCGTATTCTGTTTCATCGGTCGCGTTGTCCTTCCACGTTATCTTAGGAGCCGGCTGCGACTTGTTGCTGACAAGAACCAGGTCACTCGGCTTCGCGGGCGCGCTTGTCGGAGGAGGCGTGGTATCTTCCTCGGGCTCATTATAGTCAAACACGGCAACGAAAACATCTTTTATTGTGAAACCGGGGTCGATTGAAATAATACTGTCCCTTAACTTCGGCTTGGACGCTTCTTCCTCTTCCGGCGGCGGATCCGGGTTATTATCGTCGTCCTTCGGATCGCCGTCGTCATCGTCATCGTCGTCGTCGTCATCCGAAATCGGCACCGGGTCATCATCGTTCGAACTCGGCACATGGTAGCTCACAAATGTGCGCCGGAGCAGCGCGATCGCCTGCTCACGCGTAGTGTTGCTCAGCGGGTCGATCGTAGTGTCCGTCGTACCCCTCATGATTCCGTTCTTCACGCAGAACCTCACCGCGCTGTACGCCCAGTCCGCGATCTTGGCAGCGTCGCTGTAATTGAACACACTCGGCTCGCTCTTGTCCAGCTCCTCCACCGCCGCGCTCAGCGCCCGGAATATCATCACGCAGATCTCCTGACGCGTGATGTTCGCGTACGGCGTGAACTTGTCGTCAGACGTCCCGAATACGATCTTCAGCTTGTTCGCCTTCAGGATCTCCGGGTTGCTCGTGTCGCTGAATGGGTTCGGCGATATCGCTTCCGCTTCCTTCCCGCTCAGCGCCTCGTAGAGTTTTACCACTATAGTGCAGAATTCCTCGCGAGTGATCAGGCTTTTGTAGTTTTTCATGATCTCCGGGTATGTCAGCCCGTAATCATAGGCGTCCTGCAGTTCCGGCTCCGCCCAGCCGCTCTGCGTCCCGTCGAATGTCAGTTCCGCCGCCGATGTCGCCGTTGTCAGCGGCAGCATCCCCATAGTCATGACTACCGCCAATACAGCGCCGATTAGTCGTTGCCTGAGTCTTTTTCCGCTCATTGTTTTCCTCTCCTTTTTTTACTTTATTTGACATTTTTTGACATTTTGGGTTTTCCGTTGAATATTATATCACACTTATCAATATTTGTAAATAAAATTTCGCGGTTTTTGAAAAAATATTTTTCAAATTAAAATTTAAAATTTATTTACACTCCATTTACCTGCAATTATTAGGTTTTAGTTTATAATTAGTTTATGTGGGTGTTATATACTGCCATGATCAAAAATATCAAGATCTCGGAAAGGAGCGGCGGAATTGAACGAGGATATTTTATCTCTGCTTTTGCAGGCGGAAAACGAATATCACGCCGCAATGGAAAACGCGGCGAAAGAAGCGGAAGTCTATGAACAAGACAACGAAAAAAATCAAGCCGGTTATATCGATGAATTAAAACGCGAATGGGATTTGTTCGAAAAATCCGAAAACCGGAAACTCGCGCAAATGATCGCCGACGAAGAACAAAAATCGGAAAAGAAGGCGGCAGAACAAAAAAATCAATTAAAGGAAAGCCAGAAAAAGAAAGCGGAGATTATAAGCGAACGGTTGAAAAAGGAGGTGTTATCATTTGGCCATAGCTGAAATGGAAAAGCTAGCTTTGAATTTCAAATCGGAATACCTCGACGAGGTTTTGCGCCTTATGCAAAGTTTTCAGGGGATACACATCGAAACCGGTTTTGAGTCCACCATACCTCCGGCCAAAAAAGCGGAAATCGATAAAGCCATCAGGGAAACGGAAAAAAACATACAGGAAATACAGGCGGCCTACAGCATTCTCAAAGGCAGGGAATCGGCAAATATACTGAGCTTTCTCAAAAACCCGGGGGAAAAAAAGCTCAGCATGGATGAATTGACAAGAATCACCGAAGAAAGCGACTGGGAAAAAGTTTTAAACGAGGTTATCCAGACGGACAGGCGCCTGCAAAACAACGGGACGAGAAGAAACGAAGTGACAAAACTATCGGATACATTGAAAATCTGGGAAAATCTGAAATACAATCCGCTTGATTTTTCGAAATTCCACAGGGTGACGGCGCTTTTCGGCTCCGTACACAAAAAACACGCGGCGGAATTTTCGGAAAATCTGATGAAGCACGAAGAAGACGGCGTAATTTTCGAGACAGTGGCGGAAAACGAAACCAGAGTATATTTTCTGCTCGTATGCCACAACAGCATGCTGGATAAACTCAACTCTTTCATAAATGAATTTTCTTTTTCGGCCGAGCAATACCCCTTTGAAAAAAGTCAGGCGGAAACCAAAGAAGAGCTTGAAAAAGAAGAGGCGCGCCTTCTGGAAGAAGAGACGGAAATCGGGGCGCTGTTTGCCGAAGAGGCAAAATACGGCGAGATATTGCTGTTTGCCGAGGACTATAACCTAAATACGCTGCTATGCAAAAAGAAAGCGCTTGAAATCACGTATGAAGGGAACCATATAATAATCAACGGCTGGATTTTACGCGATAAGCGCGTCCGTTTCGAAAAATTGCTTTCGGAGAAGATACCCACCGGAGATTACGGCATACTGACAACCCCCGTCAGGGATAAGGACATCGACGAAGTGCCGATAAAACTCAAAAACAACAAGCTGGTTTCAATTTACGAAAAACTGACCGAAATGTACAGCCTGCCGAAATACAACGAAATCGACCCGACTTTTGTTTTGACGGTATTCTACTTCATTTTCTTCGGTTTGATGGTCGCCGATGCGGGATATGGGCTCGCGATATGCCTGATCGGGGTTATAGCGAAAAGGTTTTTGCATTTGAAACGCAGCACGCAGGGGTTTATAGATTTTCTTTTCTACCTGTCGTTCCCGATTATGGGGTGGGGGCTTGCCACCGGCTCGTTCTGCGGCGTAAAACTGCCCTATGACGCAGTGCTCGCAATTCCCAGGGATATAATTCCCCTGACCGGCCTCTCGATAATCCTCGGATACTTTCATATCATGGCGGGGCTGATACTGCAGATGATAAATCAAATCAAACTGAAAAAATATTTCGACATGATTACAGGCGGCCTCTCGTGGTTTTTGATATTTATCGGCGGCGGAATGATGATTTTGACGGCTATGACGGATTGGTTTTCCGGAAGTGTTTTGTTTGTGACGGGGTTTGTGGTTTTGGGGTTGGGGTTTGCGATGGTTGTCGTCGTCCCCGCTGTGCAGTACGGCAAGAGATGGTATGCGGGACTTGGAAAAGGGCTTTACGCGCTCTACGGCGCGACAAGTTATCTCGGGGATTTCGTGAGCTACACGCGCCTGATGGCGCTGGGCGTCGCGGGAGGGAGCGTCGCGCTCGCCTTTAACACGATTCTCGCCTTTCTGCCGCTGCCGCTCAGGTTCACTCTCGGGATTGCGTTAGCGGTCATTTTGCACGGGCTGAATATATTTTTGTCGATGCTCAGCGCGTATGTCCACGGGATACGCCTGCAGTTCATAGAATTTTTCGGAAAATTTTACACGGGCGGCGGAAAAAAATTCGATCCGTTCAAAGCGGCGGAAAAGAACGTGATCATTTCGGACGCTTCCGACACCAAAAACAATAATTAAAATCGCAAAGGAGTGCTATAATGGGTTCTTTTCTTGACAATTTACCGTTAGTTCTGGCTGTTGCCGGCATTTTCATGGCAATCGTTTTGTCGGGTATAGGTTCGGCGAAAGGCGCGGCGATGATAGGCAAAGCGGCGGCGGCTTTGATATCTGAACAACCCGAAAAATTCGGCCCGTCGCTCGTATTGCAGATGATGTCGGCCTCGCAGGGGCTTTACGGATTTATCGTCGGCTTTATGATATTTATGAACATAGGCGACGGCCTCGATATCATCCTCGCTTTGAGGTTTCTCGCCGCAGGGGCGGTTATGGGCGTGGCGGGTATGATCACTGCGTTCCACCAGTCCGCCGCGGCGACTGCGGGGATTCAGATTCTCGCGAAAAAACCCGAGCATTTTACAAAAGGCGTTTTGTATTCGGCAATGATCGAAACTTACGCGATTTTCGCCTTTGTTATTTCCGTGCTCATCGTGCTTATGTAAATATTCGGGTGAAATTTCAAGCGAAGGGAGAGAAAAATGACGCACATAAAAGAAGGAGTCCATGCGATAATACAAAAAATCGGCATAGACTCGCAGGAGCACAGCGGCGATTACCGCAAACAAAGAAAAAACAGCACAGACGAAAAAATAAGCAGGGAAAATGCCGTCTTCCTTGAAGACTTGGCTAAACGCCGCGAAATGCTGAAAAAAAACAACGAACGCGAATACGCCCGGATGTCCGAGCGTTTGGTCAGCCGGCTGCGCCGTGAGATTTTGACTTATCAGCACAATCTTATAGACGAAATATTCGACATGGCGGTATCAAAGTTGAAAAACGCGTCCAAAGAGGAATTTACGGATATGTTCAAAGCCGCGGTAAAAGGGCTCAAAGGCAGCTTTGTCCTATACATGGGAGAGCTTTCAACAGGCAAACTCGACATGGCCGAAATAGTAAAAACGGCAAAAGAAAACGGCGGGATGGAAATCGCCGCGAGCAGCGAGGTCATACCTCAAAAAAGCGGGTTTGTCCTAAGGGACGAAAGGGTCGAATACAACTGCCTCTTTGAAGATCTGATCGAAGACAAGAAGAATACACAGGCGGCGTCGGTTCTCAAAGAAGTTTTCGGCGATTTCAAAACTTGACGGAAAGGAGCTGATTTTTTGAGGACTGCCGGCGATATTTACCCTCACGCGAATACCATAATCTGCATCGAGGAAAGCAAGCTCCTGAAAAAGTTCGAGTATGATATTTTGTATAACGCCAAAGGGATACAATCCGCCTTAGACGAACTCGACAATATAAACTACTTTCACACGTACAAAAGCGCGGACATGGGCAATTACGGCGTTATGCTCGACGGGCTGATGATAGATACCTTTGATTTTATGAAAAAAATCGTACCCGATGAATTGATTTGGCGGATTTTTGCGCTGTATTACGACATACACAACATGAAGCTCGTGGTAAAGGAACGGTTTTTCAAAAAAAGGCTCGACAATTTGGCCCTCGAATACGGGAGTTATTCCCTTCCCACAATGAGATCGGCCGCAGTCAGGGAATCGGACAATATTTTAAACAATAAAATACTGACGCGGGGATTTTTCGAGGCGCTCGGCTGCCGGGATATGTACGATATAGATTTTATCCTCGACAAGACGTATTTCAAAACGCTTAAAAAACTCGCCGAAGGGTTCGAAATCCCCGAAATACAAGGGTTTGTGACCGAGAGGATAGATTTGTTCAACGTATCGGTCTATTTCCAGTACCGCGCAGCGGGAGAACCTAAGGGATATTTCGCGGCGGCTTTTTCCGAAGAGGGGAGTTTCGCCTTGGAGGAGTGGCAGACATATATCGACGGGGCAGGGGACCACTCGATGGAAAAATTTTCTCTGTGGCAGAAATACAAGCCGATATGGGAAAAAGCCGAGACTAAAAGCCAGATATTTTCGGAACTCGATGTCATAATCGACAATTATCTGATAAACAAAACCAAAGCCTGCAAGCTCATGGCATTCGGAATCGAGCCGATATGCGCGTATTTCTACAACAAACTGATGGAAATAAAAAACATCAGGATACTGCTTACGGGAAAAGAAAACGGGTACCCCACCGAAGAAATAAAAAAGAGAATGAGGATACCGTATGAATTATGAAATTTGCGTAATAGGCACTGAGGCCATGCTGTTTCCCTTTCTGCAATTCGGGTTCACGACTTACACGCCGCCGTCGGAAAACGCGCTCCGCGAATATTTGCAGGAAGTCATCGGCAAGAACTACGGGATCATATATATGGAAGATTCGTATTGTTTTATGGTAAAGGATATACTCGACAAATACAGCGACAGCCTGACCCCGATTTTCGTCCCGATAGGCGAAAACGAAAGAGGTGAAAGTTTTTACGGCCAGATGGTGAAGGAAATGATGGAAAAAGCGATCGGCATAAATATTATTTAATGTATTTTAATTGGAGATATTATGGCTTTAAGTACAAACAAGGGAAAGATACTGGGCGTTTCGGGGCCGCTTGTGACCGCCGACAATATGCACGGCGCGAGTATTCAGGATGTCTGCCATGTCGGCAAAAACAAGCTCATAGGGGAAATAATAGAGATAAACGGCGATATCGCGTCCGTTCAGGTTTATGAAGAAACTTCGGGGCTTTCATACGGCGAGCCGCTTTTGAGCCTCGGCGAGCCGCTCTCGGTAGAGCTCGGCCCCGGGCTGATGGCGCAGATGTTCGACGGGATACAGCGCCCGCTCGACGATTACAAGATTGCCGCAGACAGCGATTTTTTGAAAAAGGGAATAAATATCCCCGCGCTCAACCGCGAAAAAATCTGGCAATTTACCCCAACGGTGCAAATCGGGCAGGAGGTTTCGTCGGGCGACGTGCTGGGAACTGTCCGGGAAACCGCCGGCATATTGCATAAAATAATGACCCCCCACAATATTCTGACGGGAAAAGTGATAAAAATCGGCGAAGGGGATTACAGAATTGAGGATATCATCTGCGAAATCGAGGACGACGCCCAAATCATCCGCAAAATCAACATGATACAAAAATGGCCCGTCCGCGAGCCGCGCCCCATAATGGAAAAAATGAGCCCCGATCAGCCGCTCGTGACGGGGCAGAGGGTCATAGATACGTTTTTTCCGGTTATGAAAGGCGGAACCGCGGCGGTTCCCGGGCCTTTCGGCGCGGGCAAGACGGTCGTCCAGCATCAGATCGCCAAATGGGCGAATGTGGATATTGTGGTATATATCGGCTGCGGGGAACGCGGAAACGAAATGACCGACGCCATAAACGAATTCAAAAAACTTCTCGACCCCCTGACAAAAAGGCCCCTGATGGAGAGGACCATATTGATTGCGAACACCTCGAATATGCCGGTGGCGGCGAGGGAGGCGTCGATATATACGGGTATAACAATTGCGGAATATTACAGGGATATGGGTTACGACGTCGCGATCATGGCGGATTCGACTTCAAGATGGGCGGAAGCGCTGCGCGAGATGTCGGGGAGGCTCGAAGAAATGCCCGGAGATGAGGGTTACCCGGCATATCTCGGGAGCAGGCTGAGCAATTATTACGAACGCGCGGGGAGAATCTTGATAAAAGGCAAGCC
>WQXD01000119.1 GCA_009785015.1 Oscillospiraceae bacterium
AAAAAATACCGGAAGTATTTGCAAAAGACGGCGAAAACGCTTTCCGGAAAACGGAAACCGATATATTAAAAAAATTGTGCAGCCAGAGCTCTTTGGTCATTTCCACCGGCGGAGGAATTGTAACGCGGCAAGAAAACAAAAATATCATCGGACAAAATGGGATTGTGGTTTTTTTAGACAGGAACATAGGCGAACTGCCCGTATCCGGCAGGCCGCTTTCCGAACGGGAAGGGATTTTTGCCCTGGCAAAAAAACGCCTGCCTCTGTATTTGCAATGGAGCGATTATACGGCTGCGGTTTGCGGCGTGGAACAAACTGCGGCTGACATATTTGAAAAATATGACGGGGGTGTATTTTTTTGAAAAAAATACTTATCATAAACGGGCCGAATATAAATATGCTGGGCGTGCGCGAGCCTGAGATTTACGGAAAGCAAACTTATGCCGATTTGCTCGCTTTTATCGAAACCTGCGCAGGCGAATCCGGCGTGGAGGCGCAATGTTTCCAATCCAATTCAGAAGGCGCAATCATAGACAAAATACAGCAGGCATATAATAATTTCGAAGGGATAATAATAAATCCCGCCGCTTATACACATACCAGTATCGCCATCGCCGACGCCTTGAAATCGACCGGGATACCATCTGCCGAAGTGCATCTTTCAGATATATCAAAACGCGAGGCATACCGCCGGATTTCATATACATCGGAGGCCTGCCGGATTACCATAGCGGGAAAAGGCTTTGAAGGGTACCGGGAAGCGATTCGATTTTTGGTTTCTTTATTTTGAAAATATGCTCCATACAGCTTCCAGATAGCATATCGGAATATTTTGCGCCGCGAAATTTTTTTCATATTCCGTTTGTATATTTTCATCCGGATTGAAAAATTCGCTGTTGTACAAATCATATGTTTTGTTTTGCACTGCAAATCCGTTCCCTGAAAAACTTTTGACCGAAAAATCAAAAAAATCTTTGTTGTCTGTTTTCAATATGATTTGCGCTTCGGGTTTCAATATTTTTTTATATACTTCCAAAAATTTTCCGGAGGTCAGCCTTTTGTCGTGCTGGTATCTTTTGTGCCACGGATCGGAAAAATTCAGATATATCGTTGAAATTGTGCCAAATTTAAAAAAATCCGCGAGATTTTTCGCGTCGGCGATAAAATATCTCACATTCGGCAAATTTTCTCCTTTCGCTTTTTCGACCGCCGTCACAATGACGTCGGTGATTTTTTCCACGGCGATAAAATTGATTTCGGAAAATTTTTTGGCTTTAGCGCATATAAAATCCCCTTTTCCGCAGCCGATTTCCAAATGCACGGTTCGATCTTTTGCGAACATTGCTTCCCAGTCCAAAAAAGCCGCGCAGGCTTGTATTCTTTTTTCGGAATTTTTCTTTTTTCGCATCCTCATATATTATTACCCCAATAAATTTAAATCCCTATTGTTTCACGTGAAACAATTGCAGGGCTTCCTCAAATGTTTGCGTATTCTGGATATTTGTCACTGCGGCGTTTTCGAGCGTTTTTTTCGTGAAGCCCGACAGCGCGCGCCCCGCCCCGATTTCGACATATAACGTATCGCCGCCGTTATCCGACGATATGTTTTCTATTTCGTCTCTAAATTTTACCGGGTTTGACATTTGCGCGGGTATGTAACCGAGCATAAATGATTGTAAATTTTCGCCGTAGTCAAATTCTTTTCCGGTCAGATTTGAATACAGTTTTATTTTCGGCCGGTTGAAAGTCAAAGATTTTAAGAAATCGGTCAATTCATTTTGCGCGTATTGCATCAAGCGGCTGTGATAGGCGCCCGCGACATTTAATTTTATCACGCGGATTTTATTTTCGGTGAATATATCCGCCGCTCTTTCGACTGCGGCGGTTTCGCCGCTTATTGTTATTTGGTTTTTGCAGTTGTAATTCGCGGGTATCACATATCCGTTTGTCTTTGATACGCTTTCGCATATTTCTTCGACGAATTTGTCTTCGGCCCCTATCACGCTGTACATCGTTCCCGGTTTATAATCGCAGGCTTTTTGCATCACGTTTCCGCGTTTTGAAATCAGATCCAACGCGCTTTTGAAATCCAGCATTTCGGAAGCGGCGAACGCGGTGATTTCTCCCAGTGAAAATCCCGCTATACAATCCGGCTTTATGTTTTGTTTTTCCAATAATTTATATATCCCGTAAGATACCGCGAAGATCGCCGCTTGGGCGTTGTCCGTTTTTGACAGTTTTGCGGCGTCTTTGCATATATTATTTAAATCCATTTTCAGATGTTCGCTTGCTTTTTCAAATACGCTTTTGAATATTTCGTATTTTTCATATAGATCGGCTCCCATTTGGGCGTACTGCGCTCCTTGCCCCGTGAATAAAAAAGCGATTTTTTTCATAAGTTAGTATTTACCTCGTTTTTGTGGTTTTTATATTATTATACACCATATTTCACGTTTGCGCAACAAGATTTTTGTTCTATTCAAAATTTGCTAATATATTTGGATTATAATAAATTGATATACTTCAATTGACAAAAAGGGGGCGCTCCGTATTAAAATAAGTTCGGTTATACTCGGGACGGGGGCTTATCTGCCGGATTTTGTTTTGAGCAATGATTTATTCAACCAGACGGTGGAAACAAGCGACGAATGGATTTTTTCCCGGACGGGTATAAAAGAGAGGCGCATCGAGCAAAATAAATATACCTATGAAATGGCCGGTGAAGCCTGTAAGCTCGCTTTGGATGAAGCCGGAATTCCGGCCTCTGACATAGACGCGATAATTGTCAGCACTTCCACTTCGGATTACAGTTATCCTTCGACTGCCTGCCTTGTAAACAATTATTTAAATGCGGCAAACGCCGTGTCTTTTGATATTTCGGCCGCGTGCGAGGGTTTTGTGTTCGCGCTCGATATCGCCGACGCCTATATCAAATCCGGCAAAGCGAAAAATATCCTCGTCGCTTCAGGCGACGTTTTGCACCGGATAGCCGATTATTACGACAGGAAAAATTGCATTTTATTCGGCGACGGCGCCGGGGCAGTGGTCATATCGGCGGTTGAGCTGCCGGATAAAGAGGAGCGGGGAGTGCTTTCCGTTTATACCGCCTGCGAATGCGACGGGCAGAAACCGTATTTTATTTACCAGCCCTCATACAAGCCCGGTTGTTTGTTTGACGAGGAGACAAAGCAGTTCAAGGGCAATGCCGAAAAAATCCACAACAGTTATATTTATCAGAACGGGCGCGAGGTTTTGCAGTTCGTTTCAAGGATTCTGCCCGGGACATTGGACGAAGTTTTGAGGAGATCCGGTAAAAATATATCGGAATTGAAATATATAATTCTGCATCAGGCAAACAAAAGGATAATCGATTATGTGATTGAAAAATATAATATAGATCCGGCCAAGGTGCCTATGACTATAGAAAAATACGGAAACACATCGAGTTCCACTTTGCCCATACTGCTGTATGAACTTAACAAAGAAAACAAATTGAACAGAGGCGATCTGATCGCTGTCGCGGGTTTCGGTTCGGGTTTCGGTTACGGCGCGGCGGTTATAAGATGGTGAAACCGATATAATTTTATACAAGGGGGGTAATTTAACATGAGCGGTAAAAAAGCGGTTTTGATAACCGGGGCAGCGGGGGGAATCGGGGCCTGTATCGCCGAAACTCTGGCCGGCGAGGGATACAATATCATAATAACGGATATAGTTTCAGAGGACAAGGCGGAAGCCGCGGTAAACAGCTGCGCAAACAGGGGCGCGGAGGTGCTGTTTGTCCAAAGCGACGTTTCATCTTATGAATCGTGCGAAGAAGCAGTCAATAAATCCGTGGAAAAGTTCGGGGGCATATACGCCCTTGTCAACAATGCGGGGATTATACGGGATTCCCTTTTGATGCGCATGAGCGAGCAGCAATTTGATTCGGTCATAAACATAAATTTGAAGAGCGTTTTCAATATGTCAAAACACGTTGTCACGCATATGGTCAAAGCAAAAGAAGGCAGGATAGTCAATATATCTTCGGTCGCCGGGATATACGGCAACGCGGGGCAGACAAATTATTCTTCGAGCAAAGCGGGGATAATAGGCTTTACAAAATCGCTCGCCAAAGAAGTGGGCAGCCGCAGCATCACGGTGAACGCGGTGGCTCCCGGTTATATAGCCACAAATATGACCGCTTCGCTGCCCGAGGGGGCCGCCGAGGCCATAATGTCCCGCATATCATTAAAAACGCTCGGGGCTCCGAAGGACGTGGCAAATGCCGTATCTTTTTTGATAAGCGAAAAGGCTTCGTATATTTCGGGCCATGTATTATCCGTAGACGGGGGTATGAGCCTATGAGCGCCAGGGTCGCGGTCACGGGTATCGGGATGATAACGGCTGCGGGGAAAAACGCCGATGAGACCTGAAAAGAGTTTTGAGCGGCGTCACTGCGATTGACGCCATCACACGATTTGATACTTCGAATTTTAAAATTTCACTCGCCGCCGAAATAAAGGATTTCGACCCGGAACAATTCGTCGAAGAAAAAAAAGACGTCCGCCGGTTAGACAGGTATTCCCAGTACGCGCTCGCGGCGGTTCATGAAGCGGTACTCTCTTCGGGGATTGATTTTAAAGACGATAAATTGGACAAAACGCGCATGGGGGTCATATTCGGTTCCGGAGTGGGGGGGATAGAGACTCTGGAGACGGAAATTACAAAATACGCCGAAAACAAACAAAAAGGCGCTTCTCGGGTTTCCCCTCTATATATCCCGATGCTCATTTCAAACATCGCCGCTGGCCATATATCGATAAAATACGGGCTCGAAGGGCACGGCTTCGCCCCGGTTTCGGCCTGCGCCACCAGCGCGCACGCGATCGGCGAGGCTTACCGGGCCATAAAACACGGTTACGCCGATGTGATGATCGCCGGCGGAAGCGAAGCGGCGATCACTCCGACTTCCATAGCGGGATTTCAGAATATGACCGCGATGTCGCCCGCTTCGGATAAAAACGAGGGCCTGCTCGCTTTTGACAGGCGCAGAAATGGATTTTTGATGGGCGAGGGGGCCGGGGCGCTGGTTCTGGAAAATTACGAGAGCGCGAAGGGGCGCGGCGCGTATATATACGGCGAAGTCGCCGGATATTACGCGAATTTTGACGCTTATCATATAACCGCTCCCGATCCCGCCGGAAAAGGCGCGGTCAACGCGATTTCGGGCGCTTTGGGCGACGCGGCTGCCGACAAAAGCAAAATAGGGTATATAAACGCCCACGGAACGGGCACTATGCCAAATGACAAAACCGAAACGCTCGCGGTAAAACGCGTATTCGGCGATTTGGCGTATGATATACCTATGTCTTCGACCAAAGGCGTGGTCGGTCATATGCTCGGCGCGGCGGGCGCGGCGGAAGCGATATTTTGTCTGAAGGCGATATCGGAGGGCCTCCTGCCGCCCACAGCCAATCTGCGCGAGAGCGACCCGGAATGCGATTTGGATTATATACCGCTTTTCGCTAGGGAATCGAAAATCGAATATGCGCTCTCCGTTTCGCTCGGTTTCGGGGCGACAAACGCGGCGCTCATTTTTAAAAGGGGATAAATTTATTATGTTGTTCGGCGATAAAAAAGACATTTTTGAACTCATGGACCATTTTGACAAAAGTTCGCTTTCCGAGCTGGAAATTTCTGCGGGGGCACAGTTTCATATAAAGTTATCCAAATCATCGAAGCCGGCAAAAACCGCTGTTTTTGAAAACGACCGCAACGGCGAAAATTATGGGATTTTAGGCGACGCCGATGATTTTAAAGTCATAAAAGCTCCTTTGGTCGGCACTTTTTACCGTTCTCCTTCGCCGGATTTGGAAGCCTATGTAAAAGCGGGCGACAAAGTGACAAAGGGCATGATTTTGTGCATAATCGAGGCGATGAAAACCATGAATGAGATAGAAAGCGAATTCGAAGGCGAAGTGGCGGAAGTGCTGGTCGAAAACGAAAGTCCCGTCGAATACGGGCAGCCGTTGTTCAAATTGAAGTGAAATAGTGATATAAGGGATATATATTATGTTGTATACCAAAGAGCAGATAAAAGAAATCATACCCCACCGCGACCCGTTTTTGCTTTTGGATGAAATAGAAGAATTTACACCCGGAGAAAGCGTGACGGCGATCAAGTATGTCACCGGCGAAGAAGATTTTTTTAAGGGGCATTTTCCCGATTATAAGGTGATGCCTGGAGTTTTGATTTTGGAAGCGCTCGCCCAGGCGGGGGCGTTCGTGGTTTTGAGTATGGACGAGTACAGGGGCAAAATCGCTTTTTTCGCGGGCGCGGACGAAGTGAAGTGGAGAAAACAGGTCAAACCGGGCGACACGCTCAAACTTTGCGTCAATGTCGAAAAAATAAAATTCGGCATGGGAATCGCGGACGCGGCCGCTTACGCAGGTGAAGAGACCGCCTGCACAGCTAAGATAAAATTCGCAATACCCAAAACTCAAGGATAGAAAATTAAAATTATGAAAAAAGTTTTTTTGAACATATGGAATGTGCTGTGTTATCCTCTGCTTTATATCGGGGTGCAGGTAGTCGTCTCTGTAGTTTACGCGTTTTCGTTTGTGATATCTTTGGCGATACAGATCGGAATAGAAAACGCCGGAAGAGGCGATTTGCGCGAGCAGGATTTTTTGGGATTTATATTTTCGCGCCTCGATTTTAAAATTCCGGTTATTATAAGCGTTTTCGCGGCTTTTTTGATCATGTTTCTCATTTTGCGGAAACAGTGGAAAGCTGACAGATTGTGGAATTTCAAAAACTTCGGCCCCGTTGTTTTATTTTGTTTCGGTGTCGGGTTCGCTATGAATATTTTGACAAACTGCGCTTTGACGCTGCTCCCGCTGCAGGATTATTCGTCCCCCATAGATGATATCGTGGGCGTGAACTTTGTTTTCGATTTTTGCACTTTCGCTCTGGCAGCTCCGGTTTTGGAGGAAATCATATTCCGCGGAGTAGTGCAAAAACGCCTTGTAAAAATGATGAATTGGCACGCCGCGGTTATTTTGCAGGCTTTTATTTTCGGAGTCATACATTTTAATTTGATACAGGGCGCCTACGCGTTTGTTTTGGGGATTTTCATAGGGTATATATATTATTTTTACGATTCCATTTGGTTCGCGTGCGCGATTCACATTTCATTTAACGCCACTTCGATTCTGCTTTTGTATATTTTGGGGGACGCCGAAGTCAATTTGTTTTATTTTATGTTTGTTGCCATCGGGTTTCTGGCGGTTTCGATGGCTTCGCTTGTTGTTTTTGCCCGGAATATAAAAGGCTCCCCAAAAGCGAACCGCCGCTATAACCGCTGGTATTATTAGAGGTATGATAAAAAAAATGTTCAATAAGATACTGATAGCCAACAGAGGCGAAATAGCAGTCCGCGTGATACGCACATGCAGGGATATGGGGATTATAAGCGTTGCGGTTTATTCCGAAGCGGACAGGGATTCCATGCACGCCAATATCGCCGATGAGAGCATATGCATCGGCGCCGCGGCGGCAAAGGACAGCTATTTGAATATGGGCGCGATAATAACCGCCGCCAGAATTTCCGGCGCCGACGCTATACATCCCGGATATGGATTTTTGTCGGAAAACGCGGATTTCGCGGGATTGTGCCATAAAAACAATATAAAATTCATCGGCCCGGGCGCCGGGTCGATAGCCAGGATGGGCAATAAGGCCGAAGCGAAAAAAATCATGGCCAAAGCGGGCGTTCCCGTAATTCCGGGCTCAGAGGGGGCAGTCGGCGGTCTGGCCGAAGCCGAAGGGATATGCGATATGGTGGGTTATCCCGTTATGATAAAGGCTTCGGGCGGCGGCGGGGGCCGCGGGATAAGATTGGTCTCCGATAATTTTGAGCTGAGGGGCGCTTATGATATGTGCAGGGCCGAGGCCCGGTCTTCTTTCGGCGACGGCGAATTGTACATAGAAAAATATATACAGAGCCCGAAGCACATAGAAATACAGATACTTGCCGACGAATACGGAAATGTAGTACATCTTTTTGAGCGCGACTGTTCGCTGCAGAGACGCCACCAGAAAATGATAGAAGAAGCCCCTGCTGTTTTCATGGATGAAAATCTCAGGGAAAAAATGGGCGAAGCCGCGGTAAAAGCGGTTTACGCCGCGAATTACTTCAACGCGGGTACAGTGGAATTTTTGGTCGACAAAGAAAAAAATTTTTATTTTATGGAGATGAACGCGAGAATACAGGTCGAGCATCCCGTCACCGAATTTATCACGGGTATAGATATAGTGAAGCAGCAGATAAAAATAGCTTCCGGTGAAAGATTGGAGATGTCGCAAAATGGGGTAAAAATCTTGGGCCATTCCATAGAATGCCGGATAAACGCGGAAAATCCGGACAAGAATTTCGCCCCCAGTCCCGGCGTCATAGAAGAACTCAATGTTCCGGGGGGACCGGGGGTCAGAGTGGACAGCGCGGTTTATCAGGGATATTTTATCCCGCCGTTTTACGATTCGATGATTTCAAAACTGATAGTGTTCGGCAACGACAGGGCCGAGGCGATATCGAGGATGAGGCGGGCGCTGGCTGAATATTTTTTTGAGGGTATAGAAACAAATGCGGATTATCTGATTGAATTGCTATCGACTGAAGAATTCCGGACAGGCGCTTTCAACGTCGATTTTATAGACGAATACAACAGGGCTAAGCGTTTTTTGTAATTAACGATAAAAACCAAGTGAGGCGAAAATGGCGATCAAGGATTTATTTAAAAAAGCGAAATATATATCGGTCCCCATGGCGCAGCGCGCCATAAACGAGATGAGCGACGGAGAAAATATACAGGATTTGGTGACTTGCGCAAAATGCGGCAAGAAGATTTTCGCGGAACAATATGAAAATCTTTTGAAAGTGTGCCCTTTCTGCGATTTTCATACGCGCCTATTCGCCCATGAGCGCCTTATGTGCAGTGTCGACGCCGACACTTTCGAGGAAAAATTCGGCAATTTGCAGACCGCCAATCCGCTTGAATTCGAAGGTTATCTCGAAAGAATCGAAAAGTTGCAAAAAACGACGGGTTTAAGCGAAGCCGTTCTGACCGGGTTTTGTAAAATCGGCGGCATATCGCTGGGGCTCGGCATAATGGATTCGTCTTTTTTGATGGCTTCGATGGGTTCCGTGGTCGGGGAAAGGCTCGCGCGGCTTTTCGAGGAAGCGGCTCAAAAGCGCCTGCCGGTGGTTATATTCACCGCTTCGGGCGGGGCGAGGATGCATGAAGGGATCATTTCGCTCATGCAGATGGCGAAAGTTTCGGCGGCGGTCGGCCGGCATTCGGACGCGGGGCTGTTATATATCACCGTGCTGACCGATCCGACGACGGGCGGCGTCACCGCGTCGTTTGCGAGTTTGGGCGACATCATACTCGCCGAACCGGGGGCTGTCGTGGGGTTTACCGGGCGCAGGGTGATAGAGGGCACCATCGGATATAAGCTACCCGACGATTTCCAGACTGCGGAATTTTTGCTTTCGCGGGGGTATATAGACAAGATCGTGCCGCGGCGCGACATGAAAAAAACGCTGATGATGTTACTTAAAATGCACGCCTGATATAGTCAATGATTTATAAAAGAAATGCAGACAATTATTGGAGGCTTCTAAAATGGATATATATATGCCTATGTCAACAACAAAAAGACACAATAGGATAACGGTGACATTTTCAGGCACGATTTTGGAATTGCTGAGAAAAAATGAGGTTCACGCATTGCAGGAAGAATGCGCGCTGGTTTATTGGGGAACAAAAAATTTGCCGGTCGGTTTTAAATTAGTAGATGTGAAAAATATTGACAGCGACAGCATAGAAGATTTTGCAAATGCAACGAT
>WQXD01000120.1 GCA_009785015.1 Oscillospiraceae bacterium
CTATATCGGCAAGTGGCATCTGACCGGGGTCCCGAGGGATCAGTATGTGCCCAGGGAAAGAAGATTCGGCTTTTCGGAGTGGAAAGTCAACAACTGCAACCACGACTATTTAAACTGGAATTATTACGATGAAGACAACACACTGCACCCCGAAACCACATATGAACCCGTCAAACTGACCGATCTGGCGCTTGATTTTCTGCGGCGCAACAAAGAGGGGCCCTTCGCGCTGTATCTCTCGTGGAGCACTCCGCACAACCCGTATTTTCATATGCCCCAAAAATATCTCGAAATGTATAAAGACAAACCGGTCACCCTGCGCGAAAATGTGCAGGATACGATGGATATGCTGCACGCCGAACCCTTCGGGGAAGGGTACAAACTGACTACAATAGAAAAAGACAAAAATTTCATAGAAGAGATGTACCGGGGGTATTACGGGCATATAAGCGCCCTCGACGAACAATTCGGGCGGCTCGCCGATTATTTGGATGAGAACAATCTGAGCGAAAACACAATCGTGGTTTTCACCAGCGACCACGGCGACATGCTGGGCTCGCACCGGTTTATAGACAAGCAGCTGCCCCACGAGGAAAGCGCCCGCGTGCCCCTTATCATAGGCTGGAAGGGCAAAATCATAAAAGGCTATTTAAATGAAATCGCGTCGCTTGCCGATCTTCCGGAAACCCTTTTATCTATGATGGAGCTGTCATTCGGCGAAAAACGCGACGGATCCGATTTGTCGCCGATGCTTCTCGAAGCGAAACCGGGACCCGGGTGCGCGTATATCGCGGGCCATGTGCCGTGCCACAACGCCGCCGTGAGGCCGTACGGCGCCTGGAGGGCGCTCAGAACGGCGGACTATATGTATGCGCGCGAAGCGGACACGGACTGCACGTTTTTGTTCGAAATGAAAAAAGACCCGTACCAGAAAAACAATTTAAAAGACGACCCAAAATACAAGGATGAAATAACCCGCTTGAAGTCGCAGCTTGACCAAAAAGCGAAGTCTTACGGCGACGCGGTTTTGGACTGGAGAGAATTTCTCGATGTCAACGGTTTAGTGGGCGAGTGGGACAAGTCCCAGCAATATTTCAATTTGCCGCTGTTTGAATCGGGCAAGCTCTCCTGGTGAAAACAAAATGTAATTAAAAAAACGGAGGAAAACAAAAATGTATCGTTCAGACAATCCATATTTCGGAGAAATCAGGCAATATCTCGACACTATCCCGGTGATCGAAACGCACGAGCACTACACGCATCACCAAAAAGCGGGGGACGCTTTGCAATTTATTGTCGGCAATTATTACTGGTCCGATTTCGCTTCGTCGGGCGGCGGGGAATTTCCGGGAGAGCTTTCCGGAGAGGAGCGCTATGAGTACTTCTTGAAGTTTTACAACAAATCAAAGCACACCGCTTACGCGCGCGGTATGCTGGAAGGGCTGCGCATTTGCTGGGGAATCGAATCTTTGGATACCTACGCCGAGTTTTGCGAATTGGAAGAAAAACTAAAGACAAGGGAAACTTCCCTGTACGATGACATGATGGAAAAATTGAATATAAAGGCGAAAGTGGTGGACATCTTCGACGTATCGGATTTCGTCGACGGGAAAAAGTCCGATTATTCAAAATACTGCCGTTTCGCGTTTTCGCTGCCCGGCTTCCACGACCTACATTCAAAACACGATCTGCAAAAATACGGCGCTTACCTGAAGCGGCCGGTAAAATCATTGGACGATTATCTCGAGGGGTTCGATAAATTTTTGGAAAAAAGCGTCGAATTCGGAGTCGTTTGTTTCAAGGACCAGACCGCTTACCGCCGCAGCATCGCCTACGGCAACCCCACGCGCGCCGAAGCCGAAAAAGCTTTCTGCGACATGGTGTACAACCCGCGTGAAGTCGTCGGGGACGACAGGGCGCGTGCTCTGGACGACTGGCTGTTCCACTACGCTTTGCGCAAAGCGGCCAAGTATGATTTGCCCGTGCAGATACACACGGGGCATATGGCGGGAATAAGAAACGACATCGTAAAGACAAACGCCGCGCACCTGACCTCCGCGATTGAGCTCCATGAAGACGTGCGTTTTGACTTGTTCCACGGCAACTGGCCGTATATGGACGAATATTTGTATTTGGGCAAAAATTACCCCAATGTTTACCTCAATTTATGCTGGGCGCAGAGCATAGACCCCTTGTATTGCGTGGAATTTATGAAACGCGCGGTGATGACCGTTCCCCACAGCAAGATATTCGCCTTCGGCGGCGACACCGGCATGATAGAATGGGCGGCGGGGTACCTCTCGCAGGCCAAGGACAACGTCGCCTGCGCGCTGTCCGAACTCTCGGACAGCGGCTGGCTTGGCTGCGGCGAAGCGAAACAAATCGGACTCGACTGGTTCTTCAACAACCCCAATGAATTCTATAAATTGGGCTTCTGATTGTTTTTTGGTTATTTCCCGGAAATGACGACCCCGCCAAAAGCCGCCCACGGAATGACGGACCCGCCGCCGCAAGAGGATACTTCAGAGCTCACTCCGGCGACGTCAAACAGCATTTCCAGCATATTTCCGGACACCATCGTTTCGGAAATGGCCCCGGCGATTTTTCCGTCTTCGATCAAAAAGCTGTTTTTTGCCACACCGGAAAAATCGCCGTTGGGCGCCATCGCGCCGCCCGAAAAGCGGTTTATCAGTATGCCGCGCTCTATGTTCGCCGTGAGTTGTTCGACGGAGGATTTGCCGGGGGCGATCACCGTGTAACCGGTTGCCGAGGCGCGGGGCAGCCCGGTTTTCAAAGCGGCGTATTCGCCCAGCGAAAAAGCGGCGAGCTTGCCCTTTTGTATGATTTCCTGTTTTTTGGCGAGATATCCGTCCTGCAGGCGCCAGGCGTTTATCATGCGCGCATCCAACGGGTCAAAAGACACGCTTATGGCTTCATCTGCCACTATTTCGCCTATTTTATCTTTCCACGGGCTGGTGCCGGCGATGATCGCGCCGCTTCCGGTGCAGCTTCCCAGCGCAGAACCCACGAAATGGCCCGTGCTGCCGGGGGGGCAGAGGAGCGTGCCCGTAAATTTTCCGGCGACGGGCGCCGCGTCGAGTTCCATCGTGGAACCGGCGATGAGCCGCCTCATTTCATCCGAATAATCCAAAATGGGGACGCTCAAGTCTTTGGCCGTATAACCCGACCCGTTGAACGAAGTGGTTTTGTCACCGTCGCGCGCCGAAAAGCTGACTCTTGCGCCGTACTGCGAAGCTATATTCAAAACACGGGTGCCGTTTGAATTGGTATAAAGCGAATCCCACGCGTTGTGGCTCACGATGAACTGCATCACATCCGTTTTGGGATATTGCTGCTTGATCTGCTCTATGCACTCGGCCATCCTGTCATACATCAGATCGGGGTCGGATCCGGTCTGCTTTAAATCAAACACATGCTCTCCGATCCCCTCCGATATGACTTCGGCGCTGTCCGGCTCGGATGATTTTGCCGCGCCGATTGCAGCGTCAACCGCTTTGTCCACGGTTTCGCGGTCGATTTTGTTTGTGCCGTAGCTGCCTTTGCGCGAATTGCAAAGCGCGCGTATCGATATGCCGCTGGAAAACGTCGTGCGCATGAGCGAAAATTTTCCAGCGTCGAAATTCAATTCGTCCATCGCCCCGCAATTGACCGATATTTCCGCTCCGTCCGCGCCTTTTTCTTTCAGGCGTTTGTGCGCGTATTCGGCGGCGTCGTATAATTCTTTGTTGTTTTTCATGCTTTTTTACCTTCCTCCGATATTTACACGGCATTTGATCGCCGGGCCGCCCATAGGCGCCGGTATCCCTTGTTTTTTCCCGCATGTGCCGTTAGCCGTCCAATCCATTTGGTCGGACAGCATCGTGATGGTTTTCAAAACGTCGAATGCCACGCCCGATATTGTGGTATCGCGTATGGCCCGTTTGATTTTGCCCTTTTTTATTTCATAGCCCTCGACTACTCCGAACATAAATTCGCTTGTCAGATCCGCCTGGCCGTTGTTCCACGAAACGAGATAATAGCCCTCGTCCACCGAGGCGATCATATCGTCGAATTTGTCTTTGCCGGGAAGTATGGCCGTGTTGCGCATGCGTATGAGCGGTTCGTCCGCGTAACCGGAAGCGCGCGCGTTGCCTTTCGGTTCATGGCCGAAATGGGCGGCGGATTCGCGGTTGTGCAGATATCCGGTCAAAATTCCGTCTTCGATCAATACCGCGTCCTTGGCTATGGTTCCTTCGTCGTCCGCATATATCGGATAAGGCGTTTCTTTTCCCATCGCGGTGTTGGCGAAATCTATCATTGTGACCATTTCGCTCGCGATTTTTTTGCCGAGCAGGGGACCCGCCACGGATCCTCCCAAAACGAGATCGGCTTCGACGGTATGCCCGATTGCCTCATGGGCGAGTATGCCCGCGAGTTTGCAGTCCAAAATGACGTCGCAAAGCCCGGCTTCGGCAAAAACGCCGTCGCGTTTTTTCATGAGTTTTTCGTACAGATTGTCAATTCTCGAAAACAGCAGCTTCGGGTCGCTGAATTGATCAAAAAAGAACCCGTGCCCGCCGAAAGGCTCATAGAGGTCCACCGGGGCGCCGTCGCCGGTTTGGGCGGTCATGCTGCAATAAATAAAGGACCTGGGGACAAGGGAATAACAATCCGCGCCGTCGCTTGTGACAAATATTTTTTCCGTATAATCGCTGCTGACGGAGACGGTCCGCGAAGTCAAACCGGGGTATTTTGAGACTATGTACGCGTCGAGTTCTTTGGCGAATTCCAAAAACACTTTTTGTTCGCACTCCGCTGTTTCCGTGTATTTCGTGCTCAATTTTTCGTTTGGCAGAGCGGCAAAAGGGGGCTTGGGCGAACCGAGCCTCGAAGTCAGAAATTCGGCGTTGCGGGAGGCCGCGCCGAGCACCGCTTCTATGGCTTGCGCGTCGTAATCCGTACCCGAGGCGAACCCCCAGAAGCCCCCCTGATATACCCGGGCCGACAATCCCGAGCTTTCCCCGGAAGAATTGCCTACGATGTTGCCTTTTAACAAGCCGACGCCGCGTCCGCTGCCATGCTGGAAACGCAGCTCCGTGTGGCCTTTTAATCTTGGTTTAAACGGGGTCAATAAATCCAAAAGCATCAATAAATCACTCCTCCTTTTTTATTTCGCCTTTTATACTATCACATTGTGATAACGATTGTCAAGTGTTTTAATCGCAATTCCTTCAAATTTGCCTTTATTTATTTAAAATAATTATATATTTTTGATGTAAAATGATATATCGTCATTTCACAGGAGAGGTAAGCAATGCAGATGAACCAGCCGCAGTATCAAAAAGAGAGGGAACTCGTTTTCGCGCTCAAAAAAGAAATAAACAAAGTGATCATCGGGCAGGAGTATATGATAAACCGGATTTTGATCGGTTTGCTCGCCGGGGGGCATATACTTCTGGAGGGCGTGCCGGGGCTCGCCAAATCGCTTGCAGCGAGCACAATGGCAAAAGCGGCCGGAGTCGATTTCAAAAGGATCCAGTTCACCCCGGATCTTCTCCCCGCCGATATTCTGGGCACTGAGATTTATCACCAGAAAACAGGTGAATTCGTGATCAAAAAAGGCCCGATTTTCAGCAATTTCATACTCGCCGACGAAATAAACAGGTCGCCCGCCAAAGTACAATCCGCATTGCTCGAAGCCATGCAGGAGATGCAGGTGACTATCGGGGAAGTCACATACGCGCTCGATAAGCCTTTTTTTGTCATCGCCACCCAAAACCCGCTGGAGCAGCAGGGCACATACCCGCTCCCCGAAGCGCAGCAGGACAGATTCATATTGAAATTGAAGATACAATATCCCAAAAAAACGGAAGAACGGGAGATAATCAAGCGTTACGCCAAAGAAACATCCGTCGGATCGGAAATAGAGCCGATAATTACGCGGGAGGATATTTTCAATATGCGGAAATGCGCGGAGAATATATATCTCGACCCCAAAATAGAAAACTATGTGCTCGACATAGTTTTCAAAACAAGGGAACCGTCGCCGTATATAGCCTGCGGGGCGTCGCCCAGGGCGTCCATCGGGCTCGTCAAAGCTTCCAGATGCAGGGCATTTATCGAAGGGCGCGATTATGTCGTGCCCGACGATATAAAGGACTTGGCCTATGACGTTTTGCGCCACCGCGTGCTTTTGTCCTATGAGGCCGAAGCCGAGGATATCACCGCCGAAAAATTGATTGAAAACATTCTCGAAGAAGTCAATATACCGTAGTTAAAAAAAGGAACGCAAAAGTTTATGGATTCGGGAGAATTGATAAAAAAAATAAAAAGAATAGAAATAAAATCCAATAAAATAGCCGAAGAAATCTTTTCCGGGGAATACCGCTCCGCATTTCGCGGAAAGGGCATGGAGTTTGAAAATATACGCCAGTATATTCCGGGCGACGACGTGCGGAATATCGACTGGAATGTCACCGCGCGCCAAAACAAAGCCTTTGTCAAACAGTTTTGCGAAGAACGCGAAATGAATATATTTTTGCTTATCGATATGTCCAAATCAAACAGCTTCGGGCAAAAAAAAGAATTTATCGCGGAAATAAGCGCGGCGCTGGCGCTTTCCGCCGTCTGCAGCAACGACCGGGTAGGCGCCGTCTTTTTTACCGAAAAAATAGAAAAGTTCATCGCCTCGAAAAACGGAAAAAAGCATGTGTTGTCCATTATCGAAAATATTTTGACATTTATTCCCGAACAGTCCGGAACGAATCTCGCCAATGCGCTCGATTATTTCAACCGGGTCGAAAAAAAACGAAGCGTTGTGTTTTTGATTTCCGACTTTTTGGACGACGGCTATCTGAAAGAATTGAAAGTATCGCATAACCGCCATGATCTGATTCAGATCCGGGTGATGGACAGAGCGGAAGAGCGCATTCCCGCGGGAGCCGTTTTCACATTTGAGGATCTGGAAACCGGAGAAAATTGGGTGCTCGACAATATGAAGCGCGATTTTAAAATGGAATTGCCGGAAGGCCAGTCCAAAAAAAACCTGATCAATATTTATGCGGACGAGGATTACGCGAAGCCTTTGAGGCAGTTTTTCAAGAGGCGGAAATTTTGATGAATATAAGAAAAGGCATATGTTTGCTGCTTGTTTTCTTTTTGTTTTTTGCAGGCGCTTTAAATCGGGTTTTCGCGGAAGAAAGAAATATCTATATAGGCGACGTCATAACTCTTCAAATATTGTCGCCGGAATTTTCAGCCGAAGAAATCGCGGAAAAATTCCGGGATTTTGAAATTTTGGAAATCAAAAAAGAAAAAAGCGGTTATACAGTGTCGGTTCAAACTTTCGAGCCCGGCGAGTATACGATACTTCTCAAAAGCCGGGAGATTGTAATAAATGTGAAATCGACGCTGGAGGATATAAAAAGAGATGGTATATTTGAAAGCGATAAGCAAATCGGACAATCCGGGTTTTTGTTTTTTTCGCGCGTTCTCTTTTGTGTTTGTGCCGGAATTTTTGTTTTAGCCGGAGGTTTTTTGTTATTTAAAAAAATCGGCAGAACTAAAGCAAAGATTCAAACACCTTTGGAATTGTTTTTTAACCGCTGCGTTTCGCTCTCCGAAGAAGACGAAAACTATTTCGTCGAATTGACCTATTATTTCAAACAATATCTTGAGATTTTGTATAAAGTCAAAATCATCGGGAAAACATCGGCTGAAATTTTAGATGAGCTCAAAGAGATAAAAAAGCTCGGCGGTATTTTACCCTATATCCGCGAATGGATGCTCGAATGCGACAGATTCAAATTCGCCGGGATTCACGCACAAACCGAAGAAAAAAAAGCACATTATGTGAAATTGCTCGATTTGGCGAAAAATATCGACAGAGAAGAAGAGGGGGCGACATGATACGTTTTGCGAATTGGTGGTTTTTGATTTTAATCCCCGTCGTCATATATTTGTTTTTGGCGGTAAAGAAAAAACGCGGCATAAAATTTTCAAGCGTAAAATTATTCAAACAAGCGGAAAACAAAAAAACCGCAAAACACAAAATCGGCAAATTTTTTATAATATGCGGCGTCGTTTTGTGCCTTTGCGCGCTGGCGAGACCGCAATCGACGACGAAATTCGATTTAGTGAACCGGCGGGGTATCGACATCGCGGTGCTTCTCGATGTTTCCGGATCCATGCAGTCCGTCGATTTCGAACCCAACCGGCTCGAAGCGGCCCGTACAACAATAGACAACTTTATCCAAAACAGGACAAACGACAGAATTTCCCTGATTGTTTTCGCGGGGACCGCTTTTACGCGCGTCCCTTTGACCCTTGACAAATATATTGTAAGAGAATCGCTCGCTTCGGTCACTTCGGAATCCGTGAATGAAGACGGAACGGCTATCGGAATGGCTGTTTCGGTGGGGCTCAACCGTTTGAAAAAAAGCGAAGCGTCCTCGCGCATTATGATTCTCATAACCGACGGCGACAACAACGCCGGCGCGATCGACCCGGTAACGGCGAGCGGCCTCGCCCGGGATCTGGGAATACGCATTTATACCATCGGGGTGGGAAGCGACAAGATGATCATTCCGACGCAGACGTCCAGCGGCAGAATCCGGTATATGCAGTATCCCGGCGGGTTTGACGAGGCGCTGCTCGAAAAAATCGCCGGCATGACGGGCGGTCAATATTTCCGCGCTGCGGATTCCAAGTCCCTGCCGAGGATATTTGATATAATCAACCGGCTCGAAAAAACGCAGTTCGACGACGACAATTTCAAGGAATATGACGAGCTGGCATTTCCGCTGATCGCGGCGGCGCTGATTTTGCTTGCGGCAGGCATATTTTTCGACAAATATTACTTTGTGCAAATACCGTAAAACCCGAAAAAAGGAGGCGAGTTTGAGTTTGTTTGAGGCTTTTGAATTTAAATACCCGTATAATACAGCGTACATGCTGCCGGCGATTGCCGCCGCTGTCTTTTTTGTTTTTTCATTCGCGAAAAAAGAAAAAATCATGGCGCTCTTGCATTTGAACTTTCAAATACCGCTGAAGGCGCTGCGTTCGGCGATCATTTGCGCCGGGCTTGGGTTGATTGCCTTTTCTGTCTCGGGTCCGCAGGTTTTCGCGGGATATACAGAAACAAGCAAGATGGGGCTCGACATTTACGTGCTCATGGATACTTCCAAAAGCATGCTCGTTTCGGATGTGAAACCGGATAGGCTGACTATAGCGAAAAAAATCGTGGAAAATCTGATTTATCGCTTGGAAGGCGACAGGATCGGCTTTATACCTTTTGCCTCGGACGCTTATGTGCAAATGCCGTTGACGGACGATTACCAGCTTGCCCGCATGTATCTGTCTGTCATGGATACCGATATGATAAGCGGGGGAGGGACGAATCTGGCGGCGGCCGTAAAATTGGCCTGTGACTCTTTCAAAAGATCGGCCGGCTCCGACAGGGTCATAATAATTTTAAGCGACGGAGAAGAGCATGACAACGCGAGCCAAGATATTTTGAAAAATATAACGGACGACAACCTGAGAATTTATACCATAGGCGTCGGAACCGAAAAAGGGGGACTTGTGCCGGTTTACAGAGATGGAAATACCGGTGAAACGGTCGCCGATTATATGAAAGACGATAACGGAAATCCCGTCACCTCGCGGCTGCATGCCGATACATTGATACAATTGGCAAAAAACGGGAAAGGCTCTTATTATCAGGCCACTTTGCAGGGTATTGAAACTTCCTCGTTGATAAATGATTTATCCGGTTTAAAAAGGGACAGGTTATCCGAAACGCAGATAAAAATATTTACCCCGTTGTATCAGTATTTTATCGCGGCGGGCGTGCTTTTGTTTATGATAGCCTGGTTTATGC
>WQXD01000121.1 GCA_009785015.1 Oscillospiraceae bacterium
ACCCCATGGGCGAAAAAAATTAAAGACTTTTTTGTAAATTTTCCGTACCGGCAAATAAATCTTGCAAAAACCGCGTTTATGTGATATAATCGGAATAATCGGATTATACCGATGTATATTTTTTAAAGGAGCTGCAATTTTATGAAAAAAATTATACCTCTTTTGCTTTTTTTGGCTGTCGCGTTTTGTTTCGGCTGCCAAAGCGGCGAAAAAACGGCCGAAAATATTAAACCGGAGCTGCCGGAAGGGGATGACGCCGGTTTTGCCGAAGAAAACGCCGAAAACGACATATACAACATGAAAAAAAGGGAGAGCATAAAGGACAATCTCCCCGAAACGGATTTCGGCGGCGGCGTGTTCAATATCCTGCAGCGCACCGAATGGAATTATGAATTTTTGGCGGAATCCGAAAACGGCGATGTGGTAAACGACGCGGTGTACAAACGAAACCTCACCGTCGAGGAGAGGTTCAACGCCAAATTAAACTCCGTCGACGTCATGGGCGGCTGGAACGAACAGGAGATTTATCTGAAAAAAGTGCGCAACAGCGTGGCGGCGGGAGACGACGAGTTTCAGCTGCTGTCCGGCTATGCGGCGTACATGCCGAAACTTCAGACGGGCGGGTATCTCATAAACCTCCACGCATTGCCCCATGTCGATTTTGACAAAGCCTGGTGGAGCGCGGACCTGAAGGAAAATTTCACCATCAACGGGAGGATGTTTTTCGCGACGGGAGACATTTCGCTCTCTTTATGGGAAGATATCCTCGCCGTATATTTCAACAAGCAGATGATAGCCGATTATGAGATCGAAAATCCCTACGACCTCGTGCGTTCGGGAAAATGGACCATAGACAAGTTAAACGAGATATGCAAAAATGTGTACAAGGACGTGGACGGGGACGGAAAGCCGTCGGAAAAAAGCGATATATTCGGTTACGCCACAGACACCACGAATTACGTCGACGGATTCTTCGGAGCCTTTGACTGCCCCGTGATAAAAAAAGACGCTGACGGCGTCCCGTATCACGCCCAGAATATCCAGAAAATGGCCGATATCGTCGATACGTTGTATGCGTTTTTGTGGGAAAGCCCGGGTGTTTACGCGAATCCGGTTTCGGATCCCGGACCCCGAAATTTATACAGATATATCTTTGAAGAGGGCCGGGCGATGTTTTTGCCGGAACTTCTGGGGAATGCGCAGGCGCTGCGGAGCATGGACACCGATTTCGGCATAATACCGTACCCGAAGTGGGACGAAGCGCAAAAAAATTATCTGACCACGTCCGTGGCGTATTTTTCCATGTTCTGCGTGCCGGCGACTGTCCAAAATCTGGATATGACCGGGATCCTGACCGAGGCGCTGTGCGCGGAAAGCTACAAAAAGGTGATTCCGGCCTTTTATGAAATAGCCCTGAAATCCAAATATTCGAGGGACGACGAATCGGCTGAAATGATAGACATAATCAGAAGCGGGCTCACGTTCGACTTCGGGAAGGTATATGTCACGGAACTCGCGTACTCGATGAATATCCTGAGGGATCTGATGTCCGCGAAAAAAAACAATTTCACTTCCACGTTCGAAAAGGGCGAACGCTCGTACAATTCCGCTCTGGCAAAACTGCTTGCCACTTTTGATACTGATATATAGGGAGGACAAAAAATTTATGAACAGGATTATCATAGTCGGCGGGGTCGCCGGAGGGGCTTCGTCCGCGGCGCGTCTGCGCAGATTGGATGAAAGGGCCAAGATCATCATGTTTGAGAGGGGCGAACATATTTCGTTTGCCAACTGCGGATTGCCGTATTATATCGGGGGCGCTATAGAAAACCGCGAGGATTTGATTCTTTGGAATCCGGAAAGTTTTCGCCGGCGTTTTGATATCGACGTGAGGATTCGGACCGAAGTATTGTCAATTGACCCGAAGGCAAAAACGGCGCGGGCAAAAAACCTGCTCACCGGCGAAATTTATTTTGAAACCTACGACAAGCTCATACTGTCGCCCGGAGGCGTTCCGATAAAAACACCGATAGCGGGCAGCGAATCGGAGGGCGTGTTTACCCTGAAAAATATCGCCGACGCCGACCGCGTCAAAGAGTACATACAAAAAAAGCGCCCGCAAAGCGCGGCCGTGATCGGGGGCGGTTTTATCGGAATCGAAATGGCCGAAAATCTGAGGGAAGCAAAAATGGAGGTGAGCATCGTCGAATTTTCGGATCAGGTGCTCGCGCCTTTGGATATCGACATGGCCTGCGACGTGCACCGTCATCTGCGAAAAAACGGCGTTTCGCTGTATCTGAAAAACAAAGTGCGGGAAATCAAAGCGCAAAACGGCCGTTTGAGCGTCGAGCTGCAAAACGGGGCGATAGAAGCCGATATGGCGATTCTCGCCGTCGGAGTCACCGCCGACAGCCGGCTGGCGAAAGAGGCCGGATTGGAGCTGAATGCAAAAGGCGGCATTGTGGTCGACAAGCATATGCGCACCTCGGATCCGGATATATACGCGGTGGGCGACGCGGCGGAAACCGCCGATTTCGTCACGGGGCAAGCCGCGATGATTCCGCTCGCCGGCCCCGCGAACAAGCAGGCGCGCATAGCCGCGGACAACATCTGCGGCATAGCGTCCGAGTATGCGGGCACGCAGGGCTCCGCCGTCGTGAAAGTGTTCGATATGACGGCGGCCTCCACCGGGATAAACGAAAAGACCGCGAAACGGCTCGGCATGGACTACGACAAGGTATTTTTGTGGCTGCCGGGCCACGCGGGCTATTACCCCGGCTCGCGGCCCATGTCGATGAAGCTGATTTTTGAAAAAGACGGCGGAAGAATCCTGGGGGCGCAGCTTGTCGGATTCGAGGGCGCGGACAAACGCTGCGACGTGCTGGCTGTGGCGGTGCGCGCGAAAATGACGGCCCATGAGCTGACCCGGCTTGAACTCTGCTACGCGCCGCCGTATTCGTCCGCCAAAGACCCCGTGAACATGGCGGGATACGCGATTGAAAATATACTGACCGGCAAAGTGAAAAATTTCCACTGGCACGACGCGGACTCGCTGCCCCGCGACGGCAGCGCAAATTTGCTCGATGTGCGGACCCCGCCGGAAACCGCACGGGGGAAAATAGAGGGATTTATGAACATCCCATTGGACGACCTGCGCGGAAGGCTCGGGGAATTAGACAAATCCAAGCCCGTGTATGTCCATTGCCAGAGCGGAATGCGCAGTTACCTCGCCGTCCGGATACTGGCGCAAAACGGGTTTGACGCGTACAATCTGAGCGGCGGGTACAGGCTGTACAGCGCGGTCAAAAATCAATAAATGCCAAAAATCACCTTATATCCCGCAAGGCCCTCAATACATTCATCTGGTCTTCGTCTATATGGCCGTCGCGGAACATGCACACATCCACCGTCACCACCCCGCCGCGCCCGTTGACCTTCGTTATATAATCGCGCATATACGCTCCCGTGTATTTGGTGCCGGGCTGGCACCAGCCGTTGTATATGTTGCCGTCCGGCGGGACGCCCAAAAACGACAGCGTGTGCCACTGCGCGCCGCCGATGAAGCGGCTGTCCGGCAAATCCGTGAAGTCGTTCATTTCGCCCGTCGTGAAATCGTCGCTTACGCTGTAAGCGGAAACTCTCTTCTCCACGCCGAGGTTCAGGGCGACGAGCGCGTCACGGTTTCCCGCCCGCAGCGCGTCGGCCATGATTTTGAGCTTTTCTTCATCATAGCCGATGAACGCGTAACAGCCGTCCGCCCACCAGCCCCTGACTTTCGCGCCGTATTTTTTGCTGTATTCCTCTACGACCCCGGCCCACTTCGAAACGAACTCCGCGGACACCTTGTCGTTTTGGCTCACATAGCCGAACGACCCGCCCGCCTGCGGGTCGTCGAGCGGGCCGTCGCCCGTGAAGTACAGCAGCAAGTCGATGCCGCGCTTATTCAAGGCCGAATAGATATCTTCGATGAAATCGCGTTTCGCGCAGGCTTCGCCGGGCTTGTACCCCGTGATCCGGTCGTAGGTCGTGTTCGGGGCGAGCATATATTTGCTCCTTTGCATGATTGTCAAACACAGGTATCCCGCATTTACTTCCGCTATTTGCGAAGCGATGAAGTCGGCGTCAAGCGAATCTATATATCCGCTCCAGTCCGTTTTGCCTTTTCCCATATTAGCGGCTCTGCCGGGGTTGTTTTGCACGCCGTCCAACAGATGGATGAACATGCCCCATTTTTTGTCGTGAAACCAATCTGTCTTATGTGCCATTTTGTTTTTTCCTCCATATTCAATTAACTATAGTTCTTTATACGCGTTTATCAGTTTTTCCAAAGCTTTTTCATATGACGCCTCTTTTTTTTCATAAGCGGAGACAAAATCCCGGTTCTTTTTTTCGACCAGTTCCCGGAGCAGAAAATGCACTCCGTTTATACTGATTGTGTTCACATACCCGAAATCGAAGTATATTCCGTCGTGAATTATATCGAGCATTTTAGACGTCACGTCGTCGCGCGAATATTTGATTTTGAGGGCCGTTTCATAATAGGTCGGGGTCAAATACCTGTAGCTTTCAGCCGCCAGGGCTTCAGTGACGGCGCCGACAAAATCAAGCCTGTCATTGCTTACGGGAATACAGAAAAGAGAAAAGCCGTCCTGGGTAAGCCCCAAATATTTTTCCTGGGATTCATCGTATTTGGGCGAGGGGAGTATTCCGAAATCATCCTGCATATCCCTGAGATTTTCGGCGAATTCCAAATATCCGATATTGAACAGGGCTTCCCCTCTTTTAAACAGTTCGCGAGAAGGGCGCTCGCCCGATTCGGGAATACAATACGCGCCCTGATTTTCATGGAACAGCGCGATTATTTTGCTCAGCCTTTCGATGGTTCCGGGCGAATTTATTGTGAGGGACGGATAACCGTCGCTGCCTTTCGGCGCCAGCGACTGGCCCATCGCGACAAACATCTGGTCGGTAAAATTTCCCGGTTCCACACACAGGCCAAACGTATCCCCGATATTTTTTTCGTTGTCGCCGTTTGTGTCCCTGTATACGTTTTTGGTTATTTCATAAAGCCGGTCGTAAGTCCATTTATTGTCCAATACCGTCTGGTACAAATCTTCTATTCCGTAATCGCTCTGCAATTTTTTGTTGAAATAGAAAACCATCATACTGCCTATCATTGTCTGGCTCAAATCGCCCGTCATAAAATAGAGCTTGCCGTCGATAGTCAGTTCATCTTCGAGCTTCTGTATCCACCACGGGGCGCCGCTGTCTATATACGGCACGTTTTTGTTCCAGTTTACAAAAATTCCGTCGGCGGCGAGCGGAGCCACGGCCACCGAATACCCCGCGACCAAATTATGGGTATTGTCCCCCGCGTTGACGCTGTTTTTTATGGTGTTGTTAAAACTCGCCTCGTTTCCCCATATACCGGGGATTTTGACGACGTCTATAGTTATGTCAAATCTTTCCTCGACGGTTCTGCTCCTTTGGTAAATGGCGTCGTTTACAATATCTCCGGTTTCCTCCTCGACCCCCATCTCCGTGCCGAATATTATCTCGCTCCTCGACAGTATGGTGAAAGTATCTCCGGCAAATTTCAGATCCGGCGGCACGCCGTCCGGAGTATTTTCCCTTTTGATTTCGGTCGTTTCCTCCAAAACCGCTTCGCCGAAAGTATCATCCGTACTTTTGGCGTCGCCGTCGATTTTGGCGCGGGTACAGCCCGCCCCCATTCCCAAAAGTATTCCCGCAGATAAAAATACCGCAATTATCCGTTTGATAAACATATTTTTTTCTCCTTGTATAATATAACGCTACGATATGATAGCATATCCTGCGCGAAATTTCAATGATAATTTTGTGAACATATTTTCAATCTTGTTGTATTTTTCAAAAATTTATGATATAATCGTGTCATACAGGGCAAGAAGCGAAACTTTTAAAGAAAGGATGTGATGAAATGCGGCATACAGATTATGCCGGAATAGATGGTTTCCGTAATTTTATCGGCTGTAACCCAAACAAAACAAATTCTAAATTACGGAGGTTGTCAAATTATGTCCAATACTTTAAATATTTTAAATATTTCTGCCCAAGTCTCAAATTCATATGCCCAAGCAGAGCGGCTGCATACCCGTATCGGGCAGGAGGCGCAAGTCCGCGGCATAATCTATAAAATACGGGAAATGTCGGGTTTTGCCTTTGTCGTTTTGCAAACCGGAAAAACTTTTTTGCAATGCGTTTACTCCGGACAATATTCACAGTTCGCATTATCCGAGCTCCGCGAAAACATGAGCGTCGTATTTGCCGGGAAGGTGATCGGCGAAGAACGGAGCCGCACCGGCGTCGAACTCGAAATATGGTCGTATAAATGTCTGGCCGCCCCCCTCTGCGCGCCGCCGGTCGTGATCAACAACAAAGAAGTCAAAGCCTCGCTCGAGACGCTGCTCGATTACCGGCCTTTGAGCCTGCGAAACGCGAATGAACGCGCGATATTTCGGATCCAGGCCGGTATCTGCCGGGCGCTGCGCAGGTTTTTCGACGAAAACAATTTTACCGAAATCCATTCGCCCAAAATCGTCTTCGGCGGGGCGGAGGGCGGCTCGAATATTTTTCGCCTCGAATATTTCGGGCGCGAAGCCTACCTGACCCAGAGCCCGCAATTCTATAAACAGATCATGGTGGGCGTGTTTGAGCGCGTATACGAGATTGCCCCGGTTTTCAGGGCGGAAAAGCACGACACGTCGCGGCATGTAAACGAATACACCAGCGTGGACCTCGAAATGGGGTTTATCGAAAGTTTTTATGAGCTCATGAGCTTGGAAACAAAAATGCTGTCGGAAACCATGGATTTTCTGCGCGAACATTATCCGGAGGAAATCGCGCTGCTGAAAGCCGAAATACCAATAATCACCCAAATCCCGGCCGTGGCTTTTTCGGAGGCCAAAAACATGATCGCAAAAGTCACGGGCCGCCAAACCGAAGACTTCGGGGATTTCGACCCGGAGGAAGAAAAAACGCTCTCGGAAATCATAAAAAAGCAGACCGGCTGCGATTTTGTGTTCGTGACGCATTACAAATCCTCAAAGCGCCCCTTTTACGCCATGGATTCAGAACAAGACCCGGAAGTGACCGAGAGCTTCGATTTGCTGTTCCGCGGAATGGAAATCACCACGGGCGGCCAGCGCATCCATGATTACGGGGAACAGGTAAAAAAAATGAAATCCCGGGGAATGGATACGGCGGCGTTTTCAAGTTATTTGATGGCGCACAAGCACGGGCTGCCTCCGCACGGGGGGCTGGGGCTGGGATTGGAGAGGCTGACTGCCAAACTTTTAAATTTTCAAAATATCCGCCGCGCCGCCATGTTTCCCAGGGACATCGCCAGGCTGGAACCGTGACCGTGACAATTGTTGTAAACTGAATAATATTAAAAATATATGGAGAATTAAAAATCATGAAATTAAAAGCTGCAGTATTCGCAAATCCCCAAAAACCGTTTGAAATCAGGGAATTTGAAATGACAAAACCCGATAAAGGTTTCGCGCTTATCAAAATGCAGGCAAGCGGAATCTGCGGGACGGATATACACATATATGAGGGAAAACTCGCGCTGCCGTTTTCGCCCATGGTCATAGGCCATGAGTTTGTCGGCGAGATATGCGATATCAATATGCAGGATTCGGCCGATAGCGGATTAAAAAAGGGCGACAGGGTGATTGTCAACGTCGCGAAGGCCTGCCACGAATGTTATCTGTGCGAAATGGGCGAGAGCGCGACGTGCCAGAATCTGGACGTCACGTATTTCCACGAACTCGACAAGCCGCCTCATGTGTTCGGCGGTTATGCGGATCACACATACGCGCCGCTTGGCAATGTCTTAAAAATACCGGACGAAGTGCCCTCGAAAACAACCGCGATATTCGCGTGCGCGGGCCCGACGGTGATAAACGCCGTCAGATGCTGCGGAGGGCTTGATTTGAAAAACGTGAATACGCTTGTAGTCCAGGGGCTTGGGCCCATAGGCTTGTTTTCGGTGTTGTACGCGAAGGCAAACGGGGTCAAAAACATCGCCGTCGTCTCCACGGGCAAAAACAAAAAGAGAACGGACCTCGCGAAATCTTTCGGAGCCGGTTGTTTTCTCAGCATAGCCGAAATGCCCAAAGAGGAGAGGGTGAAAAAAGTGACGGAGATTAGCCGGGGGATCGGAGCGGACTGCGTGATAGAGGCGTCGGGCAATCCCGATGCGTTCAATGAGGGCATGGAGATGCTGAGAAACAGAGGCGTGTACCTTGTTCCGGGGCTGTATTCCGACAGGGGCGAAATCAGCATCAAGCCGCACATGATCACATTCAAGGCGCTGCAGATCATCGGCTCGGCGCAGTATTCTGTCGAAGATCAGAAAAAATACCTCGAATTCATCAAAAACAACAGCGGATATTGGGATTTGATCGACAGCGTATGCACTCACCAGTGGCATATCGGGGAAATAAACGAAGCGGTAGACACGTGCGTGAAAGGCGAATCGGTCAAGGCGATTTTTGTGAATGAAGAATAATTAAACGCAAAAAAAATATGCGGTACGCGATGTACCGCAATTTTTTTGTGATCGTGTTTTCAATTAAAGAATTGATCGATATAATAATCCAGCAGATTCGGCGGCGTATACATGTCGTATTGTGCCTGGTTTATCAATCCCTTCGCCAGCAAATCGTCGCAAAATGGGATTATTTCGTTTTTCAGCAAATACTCATATTCTGATTGCGAATTTATCCCTATGGGATTTCCGAATTTATCTTTGCCGTAGGCAAAAATTTCTGAATTATATTGGTAATTCTTATCAATATAACCAACAACCCAATAATCTTGAGGGAAAACTTCATAAACAAAATATCCGTTTGAGTCAAAGTATTTGGATTTTTCTGATGGTGACATACTCAATCCGCCCCGTATTTCATCGGATTTTCCATTTATTGTTCTTGAAGCACACAATACTTCGTTTTTTATTTTGTCTGCGTATATTTCATATGATTCAATATTTTCAAGTAATCTTTTATAAATTTTTTCTTTTTCTTCATCGGATATTTCCATAAATTCATCTAATGATGCTCTATATTCATCATACCGTTTTTTTTCGGGTTCCAAACGTTCTTTTACATATGTTTCGTAAGTGTGCCATTCGATATCGAGAAGCAGTATGTTTTCCGTTGCCCCGAATCTGACATGCGCGTAGGCAGGGTCAACCTTTTTCGGCAGCGCTATGCCGTTATCTACACACATCTGATACATATCATAGCCGGTCAAGTCGGTATACTCGCGCAGATATTCTATCATTTCATTTTGTTCTCTCACGCTTGTATTCGGGTCGAGCACATAGACGCCGTTAAAAAAACAATAATAAATACTAATTTTATTCACGGCCCTCTGGTCGGTGATGAGGGCCATTATTTTTTCCTCGAAAAATGTTTTTTCAATAATCGGCGGCAAAAACAATTCGATATCTTCGGTCGGATATTTTGGATTTGTCGCGTCTGCCCCGACGTCGTCAGGCGTGTTAGTAGTCAACAGCGCGGGCAGTATAGTTACAATCCCGATAACCAGCGCAATCATTGCGGCGGCTGAAAGTATCGTAGTTAAAACAGATTTTGTTTTATTGCTTTTTTGATATTTTTCATAAGTCAAAGTTTTGTCTATCATTTCTGTAAGGGTGTCGTTGTCTATGCTGTCTATGAAAGATTTTTTGTTCATATAATAATTCCTCCTTTTGTCAAAAAGTTTTTGATTTTGTTTTTCAGTCTGTTCAAGCGTATATCCACCGCGTTGCGCTTGATTTTGAAAGTTCTC
>WQXD01000122.1 GCA_009785015.1 Oscillospiraceae bacterium
CATCGGGGTTTTCGGCATTTGTTTATCCTTCCGTCATTTTAAACTTTTACAATTTCTCCGTATAATCCGTGCAACTTTCCCGAATTTATTTTCACATCCGCGAAAGTGCCGTTCAAATCGGGGGCTGCTTCGAATATGACCAATTTATGAGTACCGGTTCTGCCGGCCATATACATTTTCCCGCCGTTGTCGTTTTTGTATTTCCCTTCAACCAAAACCCTTACGGTTTTTCCCTCATACGCTTTGTTTTTTTTCTCTGTGATACGGGTTTGGATTTGCATCAGCCGCGAAAATCTTTCGATTTTTTCCTGCCGCGGAATTTTGTCCTCCATTTTCGCGGCGGGAGTGTTTTCGCGTTTTGAGTATATAAAGGGAAATATGTTGTCAAATTCCGCTTTTTCGATCACTTCGAGCGTTTGTCGAAAATCCTCTTCCGTTTCGGACGGGAACCCCACGATTATATCTGAGGCTACCGCTATATCCTTTACGTTTTTTTTGAGCTTGCCGATCAAGCCGAGATAATTTACTTGCGTGTATCCCCTGTTCATGAGCTTTAATATCCTGTCGCTTCCCGCCTGGACCGGCAAATGGAAATGTTTGGCGATTTTTTCATTTTCGCCCATCAAGGCGATCAAATCGTCCGGAACGTCTTTTGGGTGCGAAGTCAGAAACCTCAGCTGATAATCGCCTTCGATTTTTGTGATCCCGCGAAGCAGCTCTGTAAAATTGTAATCCGGATCTTTTGGGTCTTTATATGAATTGACATTTTGGCCGAGCAATGTTATATCCTTATACCCCGACAGCACGAGTTCTTTGATTTCCTCCAGGATTTTTTCTTTACTCCGGCATCTCTCCCTGCCCCTCACATGGGGGACCACGCAGTATGAGCAGAAATTGTCGCATCCGTACATGATTGAAACACGAGCCAAAAACAAACTGTCCCTTCTGACCGGCAGCTCTTCGTCGATTATTTCCTCCGGGGCTTCGTTTTCTATCATTTTCTTTTTGTTTGCCAATGTTTCGTAAAATATTTCCGGGAATTTGTGGATTGAACGCGTCCCGAAAACAAAATCCACATGATGGTAACTCTTTTTTATGCGTTCTGTAACATGGCCTTGCTCGACCATGCAGCCGCAGAGCCCGACTAACAAATTCTTGTTTTTGCTTTTATAATGCTTGAGCTGGCCCGTCCGCGATAAAGCTTTGAGTTCCGCGTGTTCGCGCACCGCGCAGGTGTTCAGTATTATGAGGTCGCACTCCCCCAGAACGCTTTTTTCATCGAATTGCCCGAAATTGCCGGATATGTCGCTTGTCATATCGGCGTCTGTTATTTCATACCCCATACATTCGGCCATGCCTTTGATTTTTTCGGAATCCGCCTCGTTTTGCTGGCAGCCGAAAGTCACCACGCAGGCTTTCGGTTTTGAGGTTTTTTTGTCGTTTATCTGTTTGATCGCGTCTATAACTTTTCTATCCATTTTTACCGGATTCTTTCTATTTTATACGAACCGTCGTCACTTCTCGATATCTGTTCGCCTTTGTGCATATTCAAATTTTCGGGGATATGAACCTCGCAGAGTATTTTTCCCGTTTTGTCCGACAAATATACCGTCTCCCCCTTTTTCAATTTGAAATCGAATATATGGCTGGGTTTTATTTTTTGATTTTGATTGCCCGCAGAATCGAAGCCGTAATATGTCATTGTGGATTTGGCGGGAAATCGCACTTTTTTTATATGAAATTTTTGCAGGTTATCTTTATCGTTTGAAAGATACAAATCATTTACCACGGTCTCATTTGCCCCCGGGTTATACAAAACGATAATATCGCGGTCCGCGTCGGGTCTTAAAGTTTTTATTTCGATATTGTGGTATGTTTCATCGGGTTTTACCGACAGTTTCGCTTTTATCGCGTAGTTTTCGGCTATGAACCAGTTCAGCTCTATTTTTTTGTCATAATATTTTTTGCCGTTTATTTCCCAAAAATCAAACAGATATCCCGGATGCGGCTCCGCGCTCAGTATCACCGCATGATCCAGAAAATAGCAGCTTTTCAGGTTTCCTTCCCCGCTAAGTTCCAGTGTGTTCAAAACGATGTTCGCGTTTTTGTCGCCTGCGGCTCTTACTTCGTATGTCTGCTCATTCAATTTGAAGTTTTTTACCATGTCCTCGATTATGTATATCTCCCTTTTTTGCGCGAAACGCAAAATATCCCTTCTGCTGTTTTTGATATTTTGCGCGTTGTTGGGCAAAACACTTTTTTTCATGGCTATACCTATTTCATAATCATACAAATCCGCGATATCTTCGAGCAATCGTTCCATGTTGTCATATGTAAAGACCGTGTTCAGCAGATCAAACATCTGATTGCAGAATTTTTCCTGCATGTCCCACCGTTTCATAAGAGAGGTAAAAACCGGTGAGCTGCCGTCGTTTTTTATTCTCTGTATCGTTTTTTCGCTTGTCCCCGCCCAGTCTCCCCAGCCCCCTTCGGCGTCATACAGCAGCATCCTGTATTTTTTATCCAAATATTTGTTTATATATGTGCCGCCGTTTTCCGCATACCGCCATAATTTTTTGTTGTTGTGCGGCCAGTCCCAATTTCGCCCGTATATTTGAAAGGCGTAATATTTGATATAGTTGTCCAAATCCACAATATCGCAAAATTCCGCGAAAATTTCGTCGTCGCTCAGATTGCCGCCGGCTTTGGGTTCCTCCCATTCCATTATTTCAACGAGGTTTTTGCCGTCTACGTCATATTTGTCCATAAAATAATCGTCGCCGTAAAAAGTTTGGAGCCAAAAAAAACCGAAATATTCGCCGTTGACAAAAACCGCCGCAGGGGCAAATTCCTTATAGTCCAAAAACCCCGCTTGTTTTGCCAGGCCTTGCGAAAATTCTTCGCGCATGAAAGCGCCTCCCCTGTCATTTGCCCCATTTCTCAAAAGTATCGATTTATATTCGTTTATATAGCTCTTATACTCGTCGTTTCGCCTGTTGTCTTCAAAAAAGGGATAATAGAATTTGTCAAAAATATTGTCGTATTCCCCCCGAGCGTAAAGACGCATGGATTTTTTGTCCGCTGCCCGGGACCATGCCCCGTGCACTCTTATGCCGGCGCCCTGGGAGACAAGAAGCTTGCCCTTCGAATCGAAGACCTCAAGGTAACCTTCCCTCTCCCCTTCCCTTCCCCGCAGGTTGTAGTTGGCGGGTTCGGGCGGGTTGGGCCACTGCCCGGGATGCGCCTTCTGCCATTCGTCACGGAGTTTCCCCTCGACGAATATCCCGTATTCATAACTGTATAGATTGTCCGGATCGGAGGATATCGAAAAAACATATGTGTTATAATCAAATCTTTCCTCCATCTTAAAGCTCACGAAATAGGTGTGCGTGAGTACGCGGGAACGGCTGTTTTTTGAATATGCCACGGCTTTTAACACATGGGGGCTGTTGTAATCCGTGGAGTCCAACAGAATGGGTTCGGAGTACAATTTGCTGCCTTTGAACTTCGAAGTGGTGTTCAGATTTTCCCTTGAAGGCGTGGAGCCGTCTGTGGTGTAGTATATTTCGGCGTTTTTTATATCCGAAGTTATTTCCACGAAAATATCTTCCGTGTAAAAATAATCATTGTGGGACAAGCTCAGATTGAACGGGTCATGCGCAATCATTTTGCCCGTCACCCCGGCGTTTTCGTACAAGTCGCTTATACTCTGCTGCGACGTTGTTTTGTTTTTTGTTTCGGATATATTGCGGTTTTCGTTTGCGCACGAGACCAGACACGCGAGCAAAACCGAAATTATCACCGCCGCGGCCGCGATTTTTTTGTATTTCATTTTCTTTCACCGAATTTTCGTGATTGTATCTGCAAGTATATCATAAAATCGCTTCAAAGTCAACACTGTGAATTATTTTAAAAATATTTTTTTGTAAAACGGTTGACAAAAAGCGAAAACAGTTATAGAATAATTATGACGGGAAAACAAATCTTGAAGAAAAATCAGATAAATTATTTTGGGGGATTTTTGGTTATGGTAAATATAGCGATACTCGGATTTGGCAATATAGGTTCCGGAGTGGCCGACGTCTTTACGGAAAACGAAAGCGTCATATCAAAAAAGATAAACGATACCGTGAATATAAAGTACATTTTGGACAAAGTGGACATAAAAAACCACCCGCTTTCCGAAAGGCAGGTGAAGGATTTTGATGTCATATTGAACGATCCCGATATTTCATTGATGGTCGAAACGATGGGGGGAGCCACATGGGCGTATAAATTCACGAAAACAGCTTTGGAAAAAGGGATAAGCGTGGTGACTTCAAACAAGGAGCTCGTCGCCGCATACGGGGCGGAGCTGCTTTTTATCGCTTCGAAAACGGGCGCGCGCTATTTTTTCGAAGCGAGCGTGGGAGGGGGCATCCCCATAATACGCCCGATCCACAACTGTCTGGCCGCCAACAAAATAGATCAAATCACCGCTATTTTAAACGGCACCACCAATTTCATACTGACCAAAATGGCAAACGAAGATTTGGATTTCGCGACCGCTTTGGAAATGGCCCGTGAAAAAGGGTACGCCGAAGCGGACCCTTCGGATGATATCGACGGAAAAGACACCTGCCGCAAAATCTGCATATTGTCTTCTTTGGCATTCGGAAAGCAGCTGCCCCCCGAAAAAGTGCATACCGTGGGCATACGCAAAATCGGTTTGGAGGATATACACAACGCCGAAAAAATCGGGTATAAGATAAAACTGATCGCGAAATCCAAAAAATCGGGTGATTTTCTGGATGTGATTGTCGCGCCCATGCTGGTTTCCAAGGCTTCGCCGCTGTACAACATCGACGATGTATTCAACGGGATAGTGGTGACCGGAAACGCCATCGGAGATGTGATGTTCTACGGCTCGGGTGCGGGAAAGCGCCCGACTGCGAGCGCGGTGGCCGCCGATGTGATGGACGCCCTGGCCAAAAGCACAAAAAATATGCAGTGGGAAGCCTCAAACGGCGAATATGTTTCGGATTTCCAAAGCCTGTCTTTTGGATACTATATCCAAACGGATTTAAACGCGGCGGATAAAATCCCGGCGCTTTTCCCCGAAGCCGACATATATAAAAATCAGGCAAATGACGGATTGTTTTTTATCGCTCCGGAACTTCGCGAAAATGATTTGGATAAACTGTTGTCGGATGGGCAGCTGAATATAAAATCGGCAATAAGAATATTGTAAAATATTTAAGGAGGAAAATCAAAATGAAAAATCCCGATAAACTTTTTTTGTTCGCGCTTTCGGGCGAAAAGACCCCCGAGGCCTACGATGAAGCGGCGCTCGCGGCCTGTCTGCAGGGCCTGTATAACCGCGAAAACGGCCCGGCAATTTATCTGCTTTCGAAAAAAAATCCGACGCCCCGGTACTGGTTGGACAAATTCACCGCGAATTCCGAAATGGGCTGGCTTGGCGGCAGGGAAACCGCGGAGCTTAAATCGATCGGGGAATTGTGCGAATTGGCGAAGCCTTTGGTAAAAAAAATCATACTTTGGGACAAGGATGTGGATGCTTCGTTCAATGTGGCGTTCACTATTGCGGGAGTTGAGGACGGAGCGGTTTTATCGCCCGATTATTACGAGCGGATGCGCTTTGTTTTGGATGTGCCCGAAGTGGTCGATTTGCGCGGCAGATTCACCGGCGAAATATCCGGGAGCAAAAAAAACGACGCCTATATCTGGGCGGTGGAAAATTATCTTAAAAAAGGCCTTTGTTCAAAGCATTGGCTCTGTTTATACAGCGACCCTTTCAAAACGCGCGAAACCGGGGAAATAGGTTATGTCAATACCCGCGACTGGTGCGTGTACAACCGCGCCTTTGTGTATGATTTGTCCCCGTGGGGCGACGAAGCGCCGCTCGACGACCCGGACCAAACCCTCGGGCGCGATTTGGAGACGTATAAACTGATACTCGCCTGTCAGCTGGAGCAGACCAAAGGCGAACAAATGACAGAGATCGCCGGTTTTTTCAATTTTGTAAAATACAGCAATGTACCCGGGCACGAAAGCAGCAGCCACGAACCGGTTCCCACCGAGTGGGAATCCGTGTTTATCATGTCGCCGTACAACTGTTATCAAAACACCGTGGCAAGCGACTGCTACAACCAGTCGCTGCATTCGCAGTATCCGTTTGTTCCGATAAAACAATCGCGCCCCGCGCAAAAAGCCGAGCTTGAAAACGCGTGCTATCTGGGCATACAGATGTGCGACTACGACTCGGCCACCCCGCTCTACGATTTCATGTACAAACACTGGGACGACCCCAGACGCGGCGAGGCCGCGCTCTCATGGGGGATAAACCCGAATTTGATCGAAAGTTATCCCGATATAATCACATATTTCTATAAAACCGCGAAAAAAGACAAAGATGTGTTCGTAGCCGACGCCTCGGCGGCCGGGTATTTCAACCCCAGCCGTATTCAAGAGCAATACTGGGATATGGTGGTAAAACACAACCGGCATTTCTATGATCTCACCGATATGACGATGACGCCCATGGTTTTGGACTGGGAGCCGCTGTCCGACGAGGTTCTGGACCAAATGATAAAATTCTCCCCGGACGGCCTGGCCTGGATCATTATGAATTTTCACGCGGACATCCCGCAAAAACCGGAAATAAAGATACACGGGGGCGTCATGACGGATGAAATGCTCAACCATGTCTGCAACGGCGGCCCGGTGGACGAAGTGGCAAAATCCTTAGCGGGGATAATAAGCGGCGATGTGCCGAAAAAGCCCGCTTTCCACTATATAAGAATCGTCTGGCAGAGCCCCGGATATATCATCGACATAGTCGAGACGCTAAAAAAACTTCGCCCCGATTTGGACATACGGTTAGTCAACACATACGATTATTTCAGATTGAACAAACAATTCAGAGAGGAAATGGAAAATGAAAAATAAAGCGGCGTTTGTATGCGGGGATGACAGAATAAAAAGCGTGTACAGGGAGGCCATGCCGAAATTACTGGCAGAGCCGGGCCTCGGTTTCATAGCTGAAATCATAAATTCGGAAAATATAGAACAATACAAAGACCAGGCAAAACAATGCAAATATATTTTTTCCACATGGGGAATGGTCCCCGGGCTTTCGGAATATTTCGAAAACTGCGAAGTGGTTTTTTACGGAGCGGGATCCGTGCAGTATTTCGCGCGCGAATATTTGGAAAAAGGGATAAAAGTGTCTTCTTCGTGGGTGGCAAACGGCATACCCGTCGCCGAAGTGGCGCTATCCAAAATAATACTCGCCTGCAAGGGCCATTTCAAAATCATGGGAAAACTGAAAAGCAAAAAAGACTGGGCCGCCACCAGAAAAATCATAACCGAAAACTACCGGGGAAACTATAATCAAAAAATAGGAATTCTGGGAGCGGGGACAGTCGGGGGCCGCGTGATGGAATATTTGAAAAGGCTTGAAATAAACGCCGAAATTTTGGTTTACGATCCGTATTACAGCGAACAGAAGGCGGCGCTCGCAAAAGTAAAAAAAGCCTCTTTGGAGGAGATATTTTCGAGCTGCACGGTTATTTCATGCCATGTGGCCAATCTGCCTTCGACGCAAAAAATGATAAATAAAAGCCATTTCGGCCTGATGCAAAATTACGCGACATTTATAAACACGGGCAGAGGGGCGCAGATAGTGGAGGACGACCTGATAGAAGCGGCCAAAAACGATCCGACGCTGACCGTTCTTTTGGACGTCTCCGACCCCGAGCCCCCGGAAGACCAAAGCGAACTCTACGAATTGGAAAATATAATTCTGACCCCTCACATAGCCGGCTGCACCGGGGACGAGATTTTGAGAATGGCCGAATATATGTACAATGAATACAAACTCTACGAAAGCGAAAACAGGCTCGCCTATGAAGTGACGCCGGCTATGCTGGAATATATGGCGTGATCACTGTTCGTCTTTTTTCTTTTTGAACGCGCTTTCCTTGTTATTGATCAATATCACCGATTTGTCCACGCCCGATTCAAACGCCTGCATGAAATCCGAACGGTTTTTGGGCGCGATGATGACATGTTTTACTCTGCCTCGTCTTTCATAATACGAAATTTTGTAAGCGCCGGAGGAATTTTCGTATATATGCACGCCGAAGCCTCTGAAAGTCATGAGCGTCGCGTTCGTCACCGCCGTTATTGTATGAAGGGGAATTTCTTCGCTCGGGTATACGGGCCAAAATATATTTCTGATCACCAAAAATTTATCGTTTATGATATAGACCGTATGGGTCACATCCGGCAGAAGAACAAAATCCAAAATAATTACAACCACCGGCGCGAGGTATATCTCAGCTATCCAAAATCTCACCGCGATTATATGGACCAGCGCCGCCAGCGCCCACATCCACCAATGCTTTTTTGCTTTGAATTTTTTATGGAATACCAAGTCGTCCGAATTTAAATCATTCACGCAAAAAACCCCCTCTCTTTTTGGTCTTTTTGGCTTTCCCCTACAGTTTCCGGTCCGCGAAAACTTTCATAAATACTCCGCCGATGACCGAACGGTTCTGGAACCCCGCCTGTTTTCCCGAACTTGTATAATACCAGTCCGAAAACGGCACGCGCGTGGGGGTTTCGCTGACAAAACGCCATACCGGTTCGATCAATGTCTCAAAATCGGCAAGATCGCCGCAAAAAGACGCCGCCCATATGAGCCAGTCTGTTTTTGTGTAATCGCTGCGGGAATCCAGCGGCGTCCCGTATTTGTTCTGGACTTTTTTATACCATTGCACCTCGGTTTTTATCACATCTTCGCCAAACAGGCCAAGCCCGAATATTTTATCCCAGATTATATTGTATTTCAGGCTCCAGCTGTCCGGCCGTTCGAAAGCGAGCCTGTATTTTCCGTCGCCTACGGCTTCCCTCTCCCATTTGGCCGCGTATTTTGCGGCTTTTTTTATGTATTCGTCCGCTTTTTGTTCTTCCCCGAGCGATTTCAGCAAGAGCCCGAATGAGGCGATACCCATGATCGCCTTTATCGACAAATTGCAGTTATGGGCGAGATGCCCGGCAAAATCGTCGGTGCACAACTGATTTTCCGGGTCGTAGCCGTTGTCGAGCAGATAGTTTGCCCATTTTTCAAATATCGGATAATTGTCTTTGATAAACCGAAGCCCGGCGCCGGATTTATCCGCCAGCGTCACGGCGGCGGCCATGATGAGCATATTTCCGCACTCCTCTATCGGCATTTGGTATTTATGCAGAAGCGCGCCGTTTTCCTTTCCGTAGACCTGCCCGTTTGCCTTCGGGTATGTGCCCACGTCGTGCGGGGCATAGGCGTGGGGCCACCCGTCCGAATCCGCGAATTTTAAAATCGGGCGCATCATGCCGCGCACAAGTTCCGGCGAATACAGCAAAAACACGGGTATCGACGGATAACTCACATCCACCGTTCCTATGCAGCCGTTGCTGTAATTCTCCTTTGATAAAAAAATTATATCCCCGTTTCGGTCCGAAATCAATTTATGCGCCGCATATGCCTGCCGGTATGCCAGCGCGGCCAAATCGGCGTATTTTTTGCCCCCAGATTGTACGGCGTCCGCATATAATTTATTGTCGAAGACTTCGGCTTTTTCCAATATGCGCGCTTTGTTTTCAACCGCGTCCTCGGCCATCGAGGCGAAAGTTTTCCCGTCTCTTTGCCAATATGCGGGCAGCTGCTCGCCGAAATATTCGATTGACCTTATATCTTCGTAGGCTATGGCTATGTATTTTTCCTGTTTTTCCTTTTCTACAGAGCCGAAATCGATTTCACAGGCGGCAATGGGGCAGTCGGGATCGAGCAG
>WQXD01000123.1 GCA_009785015.1 Oscillospiraceae bacterium
ATTTACCGCAGCATATACGCGACCACCGCGCTGGACGCCGATGGAAATGTATACAGATGGGGAAACATAAACGCAAACAGCAGGCAGGAGTTCGACGGTGTTACGGCCCGTATGGTCGCCCCCTTGGCTTATAGGGCCGTCGTGCTCGGAAAAGACGGAAAATTATACGGGGAAGTCCCCCATTACGAGTTGGCAGCCACATTCAAAAAACAGCCGCATATAGAAAACATAAAATCGATATTCGGCGGAGTGAGCAATGTTGCCGCCATTGACGACAACGGCAAGGTGTATATATGGGGCGAATATGTCGACTACGGTTTTCCTCAAATAGCGCAGCAGGACAGTATAACGATATTCGACGTCCCTTTGAATCTTCCGTCCATGGTTGAAATTGTATTCGGGGTTGACAGCGTTTTGGGCCTTGGCGAAGACGGCAAAGTGTACATGTGGGGGCCGAGTTCACTTCCCCGGCCGCCCGAGAATATAGACGGATTTAAAGACAGCGGGCCGGAGTATCCGCCAAAAGACGCCGTTTATCCCGCTTCGTCGAAAGTAAGCGACATAGACGGATTTGCCCGCGCGCTGCAAGATAGGCTGCCCGATATATACATCAACGGGGTTATCGACGTCAACGCCGACGTCAATATCGGCGAAAACCAGACGCTTCATATAATGCCGGGCGGAGTGCTGAATATTTACACGATGAATTTTAACGTAAAGGGCGATATAGTAAACGACGGCGTCATCAATGTATACGGCAGACTGCGGATATGGGATACCGAAATCACGAAATTCGGCGCTTTCAACTTATTCCCGAATGAAGTATTTCCCGGCCTCGACGGAACGATAGCATTTGACGTCACCAGAGATATATCCGTGAGCGAAATGAAAACCATATTGAACGGCAATTTGCCCTACACGAGATTAAATGTCATGTCGTTCGATTTCATTTCAAATTCAAAAACCACGCTTGTTATCGATGAAGATTACACGCTGCCCGTAAACAAAATGATTTGGATCAGTTCCGTTACAACATTAAAAGTCGCCGCCGGCTCTACGTTTACCGTAGACGGTAAAGTCGATACATTTACCAAACCGGTCATTGAGGGGAAAGTGATCGGCGAAGAAAATATAGAAATATATCAATATCAGGTACAATGACCGAATTTCCCCAAAAAATCGTAACCAATACACAAAAGTGGAATTACGTCAAAGTGACGTAATTCCAACGCAACCCCCGTCACTTCGTGCCACCCCTTTCACACCGCGCTGCGCGCTGAAGGGGGCCGGGGGTTGCCGTATATTTTCCCCAAAGCTTTAAACGGCCAAATACCGCAAATCAAATTTCAGCCCATTGCGGGTAACAAGTATATCAGCCAAAGATTGATTGGCGATTCTGTCGCGCCCTATATAGCATATAACTTCATTTGAGTCCTGCTCTATGTACCAATGCTCCGTTATGCCGGAAGTTGAGTAAAGATATTTTTTGAAATCCCTGTCCTCTCTTGAATTGCCGTCTGACCACACTTCAACTATCAAATCCGGTTGCCCGGCAGTTTTGGTCTGCCTTTTGTTTTCGACATACGGATTTGATTTGAACACCATCAAGTCCGGTTGTACATAGTATAAATCCTCTATTGTCGTTTCTTTAAATCTTTCCAAATCTTCGATTTTTTTTACATCGACAAGACCGATGCTCGACGGTTCGGAAATCTTTCCCCAATGGACCAGCGAACATTCTTCGGATAGCGCGTGCAATTTATTATTTTCGATTTCGTTTAACAGCCGCCCTACCAATGTTTGCGTTATCCTGTTGTGCCTTACTGTCGTAGACATCGGCATATATATATCCACGCAATCTTCCTCCCTCGTCTTAATCGGCCAAATACCGCAAATCAAATTCCAGCCCTTTTTGCGTTTTTAAAACATTTACCAAAGACTGCTCCGGCAATTTTATCGTCCCCATCGAACACTTCACCGTGTTTGAATCTTGCTCTATCTGCCAAAATTCCGTTATTTTTGATGTCGAATATAAATCCCCCAAAAAATCCCTGTCAGTTTTCGTATTGCTGCCCGACCACACTTCCACTATAAGATCGGGTTGACCTGCTGTTCTGAGGTCTCTGCTGTCTGTCAAATATTTATTATCTTTGAATAAAACAAAATCCGGCTGCACGTAATCAAGCTCATAAATAGTGTTGTTTATAAATTTCCCTACATCTTCTACATCTTCAATTTTCACTAAACTTACACTTGACGAAGGTTTCTTTTTAGAACCCCAATAAACAATCGAATATTGTTCCTGCCTTGCAAAAACTTCTTTTTTCCTTATCAAATCATAAATTGTTCCAATGAATGATTGCAATATCATATTGTGCCTGCCTGTTGTAGACATTTGTACGAGATTATCCATTAATTTCACCTTTCCAATCTATACCTAAAGCCCTTTCAATCAAATCGTCCGCGCCGGGGATCTTGCTTTCTTCCTCCAATACCCTTTCGAGTTTCGGTTTGGTCACGGGGTGGCGCGGAGTGAAAAGGGCGCAGCAGTCCTCATAGGGCTCGATGGAAGTCTCATATGTGCCGATTTTTTCGGCGGTCTCTATTATCTGGGATTTGTCGAGCCCTATGCAGGGGCGGAAAACCGGCGTGTTCAAGCCGTCATATATCACTTTTATCGCTTCGATTGTCTGCGAGGCCACCTGCCCCAGCGATTCCCCCGTGATCAGGCAGTCGCAGCCGTCGTGCGTTGCCATATGATCCGCGATTTTCACCATAAAACGGCGGAGCAGAATCGTGGCGTAATCTCCGTGGCAGTATCTTTGGATGCTTTCCTGTATTTCGGTCAGGCTCACCGCGAAAAAGCTCACATCCCCGCAGTACTCCGACAAAATTTCGGACAGCCTGACCACTTTTTCCCTGGAGCGCGCCGAGGTGTAGGGTTCGGAGGTGAAATGCAGCGCGGAGATTTTCATGCCGCGCCGCGCCATCATATATCCGGCGACGGGCGAATCGATCCCCCCGGAAAGGAGCAGAAGGCCCCTTCCGTTTGAACCTGCGGGCATTCCGCCCGCGCCGCGGTATTTTGAAACCGAGGAGTGGACAAAAGCGCCGTTGCTTCTTATCTCCACTGACACCCACACATCCGGATTTTTCAAATCCACGTTCATGTTTTTATGCTCCGCAAGCAAAGCGCCGCCGACCAACGCCGCTATTTCGGGGCTTTTTTTTGGAAATGCCTTGTCGGAGCGCTTCGCCGCGACTCCGAAACTTTTTTTGTTTTCCAAGTCCGGGGACATATATACTCGCGCGGTTTCGGCTATTTTCTCCATGTCCTTGTCCGTCTTGAAGGCGCAGTGAAGCGCGGCGATTCCGAAAACCTTTGAGAGCGCCGGAACTGCGTTTTCTATGTCAAAATTTTTGTCTTGGCATTCGACGGTCATCGTGGACTGTTCGCGCTCCACGGTGAAATACAGTTCTTTTTCGTTTGCCGATTCCTTGAAATTTTTCAGCGCGCCGATTATATTGTGTTCGAGAAGCCGCTCAAAATTTGCGCGGTTCAGGCCTTTCAGCGCTATTTCGCCGTATTTCAACAGTAGAACTTTTATTTCGAACATATGTACACATTTTTCCTTTTTCTCATCTTCTCACTTTGGGCCGTCAAAGGCGCACAAATCCCTCAAAAGGCATTTTCCGCATTCCGGGTTTCTGGCCCTGCAGCACTCCCTGCCGAAGAAAACCAATCTGTGGCAAAAATCGCTCGATTCTTCGGGCGGGATAATTTCGGCGAGCCGCGTTTCCACTTTATACGGATCCGTACTGCCGCACAGCCCGAGCCGGTTCGCGATCCTGATGCAGTGCGTATCGGCGACAATTGCGGGCTTTTTGAATATGTCGCCCCGGATCAGATTCGCGATTTTGCGCCCGATCCCCGGAAGCTTCAGCAGATCCTCCATTTTTTCGGGCACTTCAAAGTTGAAATCCTCCGCCAGCATTTTGCACATGGCTTTGATATTGCGCGCTTTGACTTTATACAGCCCGCACGAAAATATCGCCTTTTCCAATTCTTCCGAATCGGCCCCGGCGAAATCTTCGATCGATTTGAAACGCTCGAACAGCGCCCGGGCGACGATGTTGACCCTCGCGTCGGTGCACTGCGCGGACAGGCGCGCCATGATGAGCAGTTTCCAGGGCTCCGTGTCATATTCGAGCGCGCACTCGGCAGCCGGGTATTTTTGTTTCAGGCGCCTTACTATCTCGCCGGTTCTGTCGTTATTCATAGAGCGGGTATTTTTCGCAGAGCTTTTTTACTTCGGCTCTGATGTGGCCGGCCTGTGTGTCGAATTCGGACGCCGCCAGCTTGAACAGTTTGGCGATTTCCGGCATGTCCTCCGCGGCAAATCCCCTCGATGTGGCGGCGGGGGTGCCCACTCTTATTCCGCTTGTGACAAGGGGTTTTTGGGGGTCGTTTGGAATCATGTTGAAGTTGACGGTTATATGCACTTCGTCCAATCGGGTGGTCATCTCCTTGCCGGTGATGTCAAAATTTCTCAAATCGACGAGCATCAGGTGGTTGTCCGTGCCTCCGGACACCAAATTAAACCCTTCTTTTATCAGGCTTTCGGCCAATACTTTCGCGTTTTCTATTATCTTTCCCTGATAAACCTTGAACTCCGGTTTCAGAGCTTCGCCGAATCCCGCGGCCTTCGCCGCTATTACGTGCATCAGCGGGCCGCCCTGCACCCCCGGGCACACCGCTTTGTTTATCTTTTTGGCGATTTCCCCGTCATTTGAGAGAATCAACCCGCCCCTGGGGCCCCTCAGGGTTTTATGCGTGGTGGTGGTCACCACGTCGGAATAGGGAACCGGGCTTTGGTGCAGGCCCGCTGCGACAAGCCCCGCGATATGCGCCATATCGACCATCAGATAGGCCCCGCATTTTTTCGCGATCTGCCCGAAACGCTCAAAATCGATCGCGCGCGCGTATGCCGACGCCCCCGCTATTATCATCTTCGGTTTGTGCAGCGCGGCCAAGGCCTCGACTTTGTCGTAATCTATCGTGTGAGTGCCGTCTTCGACGCCGTATGCCACGAAATTGTAGTACATGCCCGATATGTTGACGGGGCTGCCGTGGGTGAGGTGCCCCCCCTGGGCCAGATTCATTCCCAGCACCGTATCCCCCGGGTTCAGCAGAGCCACATACACAGCCGTGTTGGCCTGCGCCCCGCTGTGCGGCTGGACATTGGCGAAATTCGAGCCGAACAGTCTGTTCGCCCGGTCTATCGCCAGATTTTCCACTTCGTCCACATGTTCGCAGCCGCCGTAGTACCTTCTGCCGGGCGTGCCTTCGGCGTATTTGTTTGTGAGGACCGTCGCCGCCGCGGCGAGAACCAAAGGGGAGACAAAATTTTCGGAGGCGATGAGCTCGATGTTGCGTTTCTGGCGTTTTATCTCTTTTTCGATCAAACCGGCGAGCTCGGGGTCAAATGAGTCAATGAACCCGAGGTTGCCTTGGACATAGTTCATAAATCAAAAATCTCCTGAAATTTATAATAATTATTATCTGGCGAATCTCGCCTCTACGGGCAATAAATCCGGGAACTTCGCGTGCGGGTGGGTCTGGTACCAGTAAACCGTCGAGGCGATATCGTCGGTCAGCGGCTCGTATTTGCCGTTTGGATACCAGCCGAGCGCCTGTATCGTGATTTTGATCTCTTGTTCAAATCTTATCGGGTCCGTTATGTGAAATCTGTACAGGCCGTGTTTCGGGATTTCGCCGGGTTCCCTTCTCCAGAACGGATATCCCAGAAACGGCGTGGTGAAGGTGTCCCCGAAGCCCCATGCCCCGCCGAAATAATCCTCAGTGCCGGTGCCGCAGTATGTGGGGTCTTCTGTGTCGCCGTCAATGTAGCATTTGAGCTCGCCTTCGCCCCACCAGCCGTTTGAGAGCTGCTCCCACGCCAGATAGACGCCGGCGTATTGGCCCTGTCCCTGCACGCCGTCCAAAATCACATGCTCGGGATACTCGCGGGAAGTCATCGAGCGCCGCCACTGGGCGTGAAAATACGCCATATTGTCGGGTATGGAGCAGAGCATATAGTCAAATTGGTAGAAAAACCCGCCTATGTCCCCGGTATGGCAGTTTTCAACCGTTATTTTGCAGGATTTTCTAAACGACATGGGAAAATAGCTGTTGAAGCCGCCCGAGGGGTTCACGGAAATCGGCAGTGAGTTTATTTTCGCCCGCAGCGCGTGCCCGCAGCAAAAAAAGTCCCCCACGGGCACTTCGACGGAGGGAAATTCCTCGCCGTCCCAGTACATCCTCAAAATGCAGTTCCGGTAGGCGATTTCCCCGACGGTTATCCAGATATGGGTTATCGAGCCCGGCCCTTCGATTTCCGCGAGGGTGGTCACGGATTGTTTGGGAAGGGTGATGCACGGGCGGATTTTCCAGCCCTTGCCCAGCGCGCTTCCCGCATTGCCGGCGTCGGGCATGACCTTTGCCCCGCCGCCTTTTTCCCCGTTCGGGTTTTCCGCCGAAATGGAACGGGTTTTCGCCTCTGATAAAAGGCCGATTGATTCGAGATTTGTAAACATGATAATTTACCCCGCTTTTTTTGATTGTTTTTATTGTTGTATCATATATTGTACCACAAAGAGGGCCAAAATTGCAAGCGGTTACAAAATATTTTTTGCGAGCGGCTTGAAAATTTTTTAAAATGTGGTATAATGGTTACATAAGCAAATTTGAGGGGGATTTTGGTCTGTGAATTACCGCGAGAATTTTATACGCACAATAACGTTCAATCATCCGCAGTGGCTGCATTACGACCTGCATATAAACCCGGCGATGTGGGCGGTGTACAAAGGAGAGCTCGAAGAGGTGGTCCTGAAGTATCCGCGAAGTTTCAGGGGGTACAAAAAAGGCGGGGTCGATTACGCCAATATGCATTTTTCCGCAGTGATGTCCGACGACAATTTCGTAACTGACGCCTGGGGCTGCAGATGGCACTATCCGCTCAGGTATATGGACGGGGTGGTTGTCGGCCACCCGCTCGGCGACATATCAAAGCTCGGCTCTTTTGCGGCGCCGTCCCCTCCCGTGCCCGAGCTGAGCGAGGAGCAGTGGGAGGATGAGATAAAAAATGTGCAAGCGGCAAAACAGCGCGGGGAAATAGTCTCCGGGGGCACGGAGCACGGGTTTTTGTTTTTGCGGCACACATACCTGCGCGGCTTTGACAACGCGATGCTCGACTACGCCGATGAAAACAATCATGAAAACCTTCGCCGCATATACGATATGATCATAGATTACAATATGAAATTGGTGGACTATCATATAAGGCGCAAAAGCGACTGCATGGAATTCGCGGAGGATCTCGGCACCCAGACGGGCACGATCATAAGCCCGGAAGACTTCAGGAAATGGGTAAAACCGGCTTACGCGGCGCTCATGCAGCCGTGCAAAAAAGCGGGCATGTACATAGGCCTGCACAGCGACGGCAAAACGCTCGACATACTCGAAGACCAGATCGAAGCGGGCGTGGACGTGGTGAATCCGCAGGATTTGTGCAACGGGATCGACGAGCTGGCGCGGCGGATAAAAGGCAGGGCGTGCATAAGGCTCGATATAGACAGGCAGTCGGTGGTCCCCTACGGCACGCCGAAAGACATAGACGATCTGATCCGTGAAGAAATGGAAAAACTCGGCTCCCCAAAAGGCGGGCTGATGTTCATATGCGGTCTGTATCCGCCCACCCCGGTGAAAAACGTCGAGGCGCTCGCGAAAGCCTTGGAAAAATATTCCACAATGTGGCTTCCCGGAATCGCCTGAAAAATTGAATTTGCAGGAGAGTAATGATTATGCCAAAAAAACCATTCGTTTTCGCGCTTTGCGCGATAGCCTGCGCGCTTGTTTTGCTTGCCTTTGCCTCATGCGGAGGCGATGACCTGCCCGGCGCCGCGCCCGCGGGCACAGAAGAGAGCGCGGCAGAGCCGGAGCAGTCCTCTTCCGCCGAGCCCGGCATGAGCGCGCCGGTTGTGCCGGACCGGCTGCCAAAGGGCGACTACGGCGGTTATGAATTCCGCGTGATGACGCGGGACACCGCCCATCATTCGGTATATATAGACGCGGAAAACGAAAACGGCGAATATATAAACGACGCAGTCTACCGCCGCAACAGAATCATAGAGGATTTGTACAATATAAGAATAAAAAGCATACAGTTTCTGGAATTTGACGGTCCGGGCGGTTACCTGTACCCTTTCAATGAACTGATGAAAACCGTGAAGGCGGGATCAGACGAGTATGACCTCGCCATGATCCACATGATAAACGCGGGAGTGCTCGCCTCGGGAAAATATCTCATCGACTGGAAGGAAATCCCCCATCTCGACCTTGGCCAGCCCTGGTGGGACCAGGGGGTGACCGACGGGCTCATGATAAACGGCAAACTGTATTTAAATTCCGGGGATTTCAATTTGGACTGCACGGATTTTACCTGGGGCATGATTTTCAACAAGAAATTGTGGCAGGATTTCGGATTTGAAGAAGATATATACGAAACGGTAAAAAGCGGAAAATGGACCTTGGAGCGCTTCGGCGGTATAATAAAGCAGTCGACGCGCGACATAAACGGCGACGGTATATTCGACGAAAACGACCAATACGGCTTTATAGCGATCGACCGCGGCGGTTTGACGAATTTCATGTTCGGCAGCGGGGAGCGGGTGTACAAAAAGAACGATTCCGGCGGATTTGACCTTGTGTTAAAAAGCGAGCGGATGCAGACGGCCGTCGAGCGGACATACGACATATACTGGAACAACAATTCGTCGTATGTGTTCAGGGAGCCGCCCGGAAAATATCTGCCGGAAGACGAGCCTATGGATATGTTCATGGAAAACAAGGGGCTCTTAGCCTCGGCGCGCCTCGCGGCGATGCCCGTTCTGCGCGGGATGGAAATCGATTTCGGCATAATACCCCAGCCCAAATTCGACGAGGCCCAGAGCGAGTACTGCACATTCTCCGACGGGCACGCGTCCATGATGTGCATACCCGCGACAATGCCCGACACTGATCTTTTCGGCGTCGTCATGGAGGCGCTCGCATATACAAGCAGGTCCATTGTTCTGCCCGCGTATTACGACGTGAGCCTGACTACAAAGTTCACCCGCGACGACCAGTCTTCCGAAATGATCGATATAATAATAAAAAACAGGATATTTGACGTCGGCTACGTCTACAACGACAGCACGGGAAATCTGGGGTTCATAATCAACGAGCTGATACAGGCCAAAAAGACCGATTTTACCTCGGCGATAGAGCGCAAAGAGGCCGCCGCCTCAAAAGCATTGGAAAAACTGATCGACAGTTTTGAATAAGCGTTTTCAGTCAAGCGCGGCGTCGAAAACTCTTTTCACGATTTCAAAGCTCGCCGCGCCGTCGTGCACCTTTTTGCCGTCGAGATAATACGTGGGCACATAATTGTAATCATATTTCGCGGATATGTCGGGGCGTTCATTCTCGTCGACTATTTCCAAAGGGATCGCTTTGTATCTTTCGTCCGATTTCAAAATTTCATCCATCCACTTACGCGCGCTTCGGCAGTACGGGCAGCCCGCCATGGTGAACATCAGTATTTTTTTCATATTTTTTCTCCTTAAATCAATTTAAAATTTTTAAAAACGGGTACTTAAATTTATGGGCAAAACCAAACACAAAACCGCTCCAAAAGCGCGCGGCGCGGGTTTCGCGGCGTTCATGGCGGTCATTATGATAGTTCTTGCGGGATG
>WQXD01000124.1 GCA_009785015.1 Oscillospiraceae bacterium
TGATATTTATATGCGGGTAGGCGTGGGTAATTTTGATATGCGATTTGAACGCGAGCTTATAAATAAAAATAAAGACGATAGGATAGAATTTACCTTAACAATACCTGATTCCGAAAAAGACAAGTATAATTATGACAAAGTAAAATATTCTGTCGTGGTAAAATCGATATATGAAGTGGTGATACCGGAACTGAATGACGAATTTGTAAAAGAGCAGTATGGGGCTGTCGGATTAAAAAATTTAGGTGATTATTATGAATATATGAGAAAGAATTATAAGGCAGAAAGATTATTGCAAATAAAAATGAATACGCTTAACGAAATATACAATACAATAATAGATAATTCTATGCTTTATGTAAATAAAAATTTGATGGATATTGAAAACAGCAATCAATTCAAATTTGACAAGCAATTTGCGCAGTCGTTAAACATGACTGTTGACGAATATATAACTGAAATATTGGATATTACATCAGATGAATATTATAATAAAATCGAAGACGATTACTATAAAACATTGCAAATGCAATTAATTGTTAATACGATTGCAAAGAAAGAAAAAATATTAATTACAGATCAAGAGATTGAAGAAATGTTAAAATATTTGTACGGCGAAGACGAAATAACTTATACGGTAAAAAGAAATGAAGTAATATATCTCACAAAAAAGCAAAAAGTAGATGACTATTTATTGGCTATATCATAATTCAAATGCTATTACCGAATTAGTTGAGCTGATTCAAATTGTTTAAAATATTTTTAAAAACCATTGACAAAAAATTTATATTGTGATATAATGTATTCATGCTAGCGGTTTGTCTGTCAGCGAAAATAGCGGCGAACCTCCGCCAAAGTAAGCGAGGAACGAAAATAGCGGCGAACCTCCGCCAAAGTAAGCGAGGAACGAAAATAGCGGCGAACCTCCGCCAAAGTAAGCGAGGAACGAAAATAGCAATGAGAGTCTGTCGAAGACTCTCATTGTAATTTGGCAGGAAAGGTCTTAATGGAATTATATAACGTCAGCGATTTTTATATAGATTATCTAAGGAATTTTGAGCCTGAAGTGTTGTTTAACAAACATGAAAAGCGTCCGTATGTCGGTGTAGTTTATGTAATAAATTCTATAAATTATTATGTGCCGCTTGCATCGCCCAAAACAAAATACAACAATATGAAAAACTCCAAAGATTTTCATAAAATCGATGGGGGAAAATATGGGGCAATTAATTTCAACAAAATGATTCCTGTTGGGGATGAAGAATTAATTAAGGTTGATATAAATAACGAACCGAATTACGCCTATAAAAATCTATTAACAAATCAATTCAGAGAATTAATTAACTTGAAAAATATCATATATAGAAAATCACAAGGTGTCTATGATTTATTTACGACCAAAGAAAAATTAACCCCAAGCGATATTAAAATCAAAAAAAGATGCTGTGATTTTATATTGCTTGAACAAAAAATGAATGAATACATATTGAAAAAACAAGAAACACAAAATTAATTTCCATACGGTCGTTTTGTTTGGTGCCATAGCCTTATATTTTTTCCGTTCGGGCTTGCCTATTGGCAAGTCTTTTCTTTATTTTGACTTTGCAAAGCGCAGTTTGCAAAAAAAGCTTGACAATTTCCGTTTTATTTGGTAGAATAGTAATAATAATGAAGAAATGTTGGAGCGGGAGTTATGGACGGCGAATTGTATACGATAACTTTTGACGAACAGGAAGAAAAAAAAGGGGAGAAGATACCTGCACGTGTAACGAATGTGAACGCAGTTCACATGCAGTTCACGCCAACCGATGATGTAACGAATGTGAACGCAGTTCACATGCAGTTCACGCCAACCGATGATGCGGCGAATGTGAACGGCGCAGAGCGCGGTTTCCCCGACGCGCCGCCCATTCGCATGAAACCCGAGCGGAATACAAAGCTAACCGACGATTGGGAGAAAAGATTGGCCGAGAGGCAAAAAGACGCGCAAAAGGTCAGGTCGGCAGACGATTTTTACGCCAAATACGGCCCACCTCCCTCGCTGTCCACAAAAGACATACTCAAAAGACAGGGCACCCCGCAGCTTCCCCCCCTGCCGAGCCAGACCACAAAAAAAAGCTTTTATGAAACGGCTGTGGAATATGCGGGCGAAACCCGCGAAAAAACGGACCATATCCCGTTTTTGTGCTATTGGCCGAGCTATGAATACATGAGCCGGCCGCAGTTGGACTGGTATTTTTATCTCAGGGAAAAACTGCGCGCGGGGGAATATATAACAACCGATCTGTCCTATCTTTTTGTCTATATATACGAGCTCCTCAATCAAATCGGCGTGGACGGCCCCGAAGACGGATTCGCGAAAATGGTGGATATATGGAAAAATTACCGCGAAACCTACGACAAATTGGACCGCTACCTGATCGACTGGGCGGGGGATTACATCATCTACTACAATTGCGATCCGGAAAAATGCTTTGAACTGCTTGAAAAGGAAAACCTGTTTCTGCTGATGCCCGCCGATATGCTGATGGATCACTATATGAAAAACGATACGGCGATGCCCCTCGAGCTGATTGCGCGTTTCTGCGATTACAAATTTTGCGAAAGCGAATTCATAAAAGGCAGAGAGGGCAGCCTCTTTACGGACCATCTGCCGAATCTGTTCGGCGAAATACGCCGGAGCATGAACCAAAAAGAAGATGGCGGCTTCAAAACGCGCTTTGTGCCTTACGCGAATATAAAGCACACAAAAATCCCGTTTTTGAGGACGCCTTTCAATAATAAAACAAATACGCGGCTGCAGGTGTATCCGCAGTATGAGCAGCATAAGCCGCTTCGCGCCTTTGTCACTGCGGTGGTCAAGGAATTTGAAAACGAGCTGCGGACGCTGACAAAACACAAAGGGCGGCTGCGCTTTGACGCGCTGCCGGCGGAAATCGCGGATATATGCAAAAAAACCGCCGCCGGGGCGGTGAGCGGGGCAAAGCGCGGACAAACCGTGGAAATCACCATCGACCGCACAAGGCTTCTCGCGCTCATACAGGATTCCGACGAAGTCAGAAGAAAACTCATCGAAGGCAATTACGAATACGGGGAAGAGCCCCAAGAGCCCGAAGAAAACGCCGGAACAGAGCAACCGGGCCCAAAGCCCGCCGAAAGCGGATTTTTATCGGGCCTTTCGCCCGTACAGCAAAAAATAATCGGGTTTTTGTCGGAGAACGGCGACTGCGGCCAAAAGGAAATGGACGGGGCTTTTTTCGGCGTCTTCGTGGGCGTGGAAATCGACCGCATAAACGAAGAAGCGCTGAATTACGAAGGGATCGGGGACCTTTTGATCGGTTTTGAAAACGACCGGTGGCACATAATGGAAGATTATCTGAGCGAATTTTGTTAAAATCAGGCATATATTTATGAGGGAAATTTTAAAATGGACGAATTGAAAATACCAAAACGCATATCGACTGCGCTCTTAAACTCGATAACTTCGGGCGTCACCCCGAGGCTGGGCATCGAGCACATCGCGGTGGGCAGAAAAAGAGAAATCGAAACCCTGCTCGGAGACCTCGAAAACGTGGGGCAGGGGGGCTCGGTGTTCCGGTTTATCGTGGGGCGGTACGGCAGCGGCAAGAGTTTTCTGCTCCAGATCATACGCACCTACGCCATAGAACGCGGATATATCGTGGCGGATGCGGACCTGTCCCCCGAGCGCAAGCTGACTGGGACAAACGGCGCGGGCCTTGCCACCTACCGGGAGCTGCTGGGCAATATGTCGTCGAAAGTGCGCCCCGACGGCGGGGCGCTGCCCGCTCTTTTGGACAAATGGATCGACGGCATCCGCATCGGCTTCATCATGGACAATGTCCCCGAAGCCCAGATCCCGGCCAAAATGGAACAGCGCATCCTGTTGGACATAGCCTCGGCGGAACAGCTTGTCCACGGTTACGATTTTTCCAGAGCGCTGCAAAGCTATTGGCGGGGCTTCAATCTCGGGGACGACAACCTCAAAAACGCCGCGATGAAATGGCTGCGCGGCGAATACACCTCGAAAGCCGAGGCGAATTCGGAGCTCGGAGTGCGCTCCATCGTCACCGACGAAACATGGTTCGACTATATGAAGCTCATCGCCTCCTTTGTCTCGATGGCGGGCTACAGGGGGCTTATCATGCTTATCGACGAAGGCGTGAATTTGTACAAAATCTCAAACACCATATCGCGAAACAACAATTATGAAAAACTCCTAAATATGTTCAACGACGCTATGCAGGGAAAAGTGCGCGGGCTGGGCGCGTATATGTGCGGAACGCCTCAGTTTGTCGAGGATATGCGCCGCGGGTTGTTCAGCTACGAGGCGCTCCGGACCCGGCTTGCGGGGAGCCGCTTTTTAAAGGACGGCATGCAGGATATGCAGGGGCCCCTGATGTATTTGGAAAAACTGACGCATGAAGAGCTTTTCGTTTTGCTCGGGCGAGTTTTGGCGCTGCACCGCGCGCATTACGGCTACAGGGAAACGGTCTCCGAAGACGAGCTTTTGGCCTTTATGCAGATTGTGGCCAACCGGCTCGGCGCGGACGAGCTGCTCACGCCCCGCGAGGTGCTGCGCGATTTTGTGAGCATATTGAATTACATACATCAAAATCCCGGCCGGAGCTTCGTTTCGATGATTGGGGGCGAGGAACTTTTAAAAAGGACACCCGCTTCGGCCGAAACCGACGATGCCGAAGACGGCGATGATTCGGAGGCGGTGGAATTTACCTTATGAGCAGCGTATTTGAGAGGCTCGCGCCCTTTATAAAGGAATTCATATATGCGCATAACTGGGACGAACTCAGGGAAGTGCAAGTGGAAGCCTGCAAAGTCATATTCGACACGGACAGCCATTTGCTGCTGGCTTCGGGCACCGCCTCCGGCAAAACCGAAGCGGCGTTTCTGCCGGTGCTCACCGATATATCAAACGATCCGCCCCACTCGGTCGCGGTTTTGTATATCGCGCCGATAAAAGCTTTGATAAACGATCAGTTTCTGCGCCTCAACGACCTGCTGAAGGAAGCGGATATGCCGGTTTGGCACTGGCACGGCGACGTATCCCCCACGCACAAGCGGCGCATGCTGAAAAACCCTTCGGGAGTGCTGCAAATCACCCCCGAATCGCTTGAAAACATGCTGCTCAACAAGGGCAACGAACTGATGCGTCTGTTCGGCGACTTGCGTTATGTGATCATCGACGAGGTCCACAACTTCATGGGTTCGGACCGCGGGCTGCAGGTTTTGTGCCAGCTCGAACGCCTGCGCTGGCACACGGGGGCCTCTCCGCGCCGGATCGGGCTGTCGGCCACGCTGGGGGATTACACCTTGGCGGAGAAATGGCTTTGTTCGGGCACGGGAATACCGGCGGTTACGCCCGCGGTGAGCGCGGGCCATAAGAGCGTAAAATTGGCAGTCGAACATTTTTACGAATCCCGAAGCGGGGAAAGCGAAAAAAAAGATGAAAAAGAAAAAGAGGAAGAGCCGGGGCAAACGGAGCAGCCGCTGCAGGCTTCGGCTTTTTGGGAATATCTGTATGAGAGGACCCTGAATAAAAAGTGCATCGTATTCGTAAACCTGCGAAACGACGCGGAAATGGTGATCGCCATGCTGCGCCAGATCGCCGATTTGCGCGATATGCCGGATGTGTACCACGTGCACCACGGCAGCATCTCGGCCGCCCTGCGCGAAAGCGCCGAAAGCGACATGAAAGAGGGTCCGGGCCCCGCCGTCATTTCCGCGACGCTGACCCTTGAAATGGGCATCGATATCGGGCGCCTCGAGTCCATATTTCAAATAAACGCGCCCAATTCGGTTTCGAGCTTTCTGCAGAGGCTCGGGCGTTCGGGACGCCGCGGAAACGCCGCGGAAATGTGGTTTTTATGCAGCGAACAGGCCCCGTCCGGCGTGCCCCTGCCCCCCCAGCAGCTGCCCTGGAGGCTGCTTCAGACCGTGGCCGTTCTGCAGCTCTATCTGGAGGAGCGCTGGGTGGAATCGCCGCTCGCGGTAAAATATCCGCTCAATTTGCTCTATCACCAGACGATGAGCGTCGTCTCGAGCCACGGCGAAATCGCCCCGGAAGCGCTTATGGAAAAAATGCTCGGAATGGAGCCGTTTTCGCAGATAACACAAGAGGATTACGGCGCCTTGCTTTTGCATCTGATGGAAATCGGGCATTTGCAGCGCCTGGAGGACGGAGGGCTGATCATCGGGCTGGAGGGCGAAAAGCTGACCAACAGCTACAAGTTCCTTGCGGTTTTCGCAGACGATGAAAACGAGTATGTGATTGTGGCGGATTCGAAACCGATAGGCAAGATCGAAAACCCGCCCCCTCCCGGCGAGCGCGTGACTCTGGCCGGGCGCACGTGGGAAGTCACCGAAGTGGACTTTGGCCGCAGGACGGTTTTCGTCACGCGGGTCAAAGGCAGGGTGCAGACGTACTGGAAAGGCGGCGGATACAAGATACACGACCGCATACTGGAAAAAATGAAAGCGGTATTATGCTGCCGCACTCAGTATCCGTACCTTCAGAAAAACGCGAAGGCGAGAATCTCGGAGGCGCGGTTTATGTGCGAGTATTCGGGGCTCGGCGAGCTGAATGTGGTGAGCCTCGGCGGGAAGACCGTATGTATTCTGCCCTGGGCGGGGACAGTCGATTTTGTCACGATACTGTATCTTCTGCGCAAATATATGGGAGATCTGATAGACAGCCGCAGCGTGGGGGGCTGGACGCCGTATTTCATAACTGCAAAACTCACAAGCGGCACAGTCTGGGATTTGCTGGCGGAATTTCAGGCGCTTTTAAGACAGCCGCTTGACATATTGGAGGATATCGGGGAGGACGATTTGGATGAATTAAAGAGCAGTTTCGAATACAAGCCGCCCAAATACGACGCATTCATACCGAAAGAGCTGCAAAAAAAGGCGATTATCGCGGATTATATCAATTTGGACAGGATAGCCGCGCGCGCGGCCGGCTGGACATGCGGGACCATAGCGGCGGCCGACGGGGAGAATTAGTATATGAACAACACAAACCAAAGCGCATTTTCGCGGCTTTCGCCGTTTATCCGGGAATATATATACAAAAACCGCTGGGATGAGCTGCGGCCCATTCAGGAGGAGGCGTGCAAGGTCATATTCGATACCGACGACCACCTCATACTCGCCTCCGGCACCGCTTCGGGGAAAACGGAGGCGGCGTTTCTGCCGGTTCTGACGCTGATTGAAGCCGACCCGCCTTCGTCTGTCGGCGTGTTGTATATCGCGCCGATGAAGGCGCTGATCAACGACCAGTTTTACCGGCTCACGGACCTGCTCGAGCAATCGGGCATACCCCTGTGCCATTGGCACGGCGACGTCCCCCAGAGCAAAAAAACGAAATTCCTCAAAAATCCGGGCGGGGTATTGCAGATAACCCCGGAATCCTTAGAAGCCATGCTGATCACGCGGGTTCAGGATTTGGTCAGGATTTTCGGCGATCTGCGTTTTGTCATAATCGATGAAATGCACGCTTTCATGAGCTCGGAGAGGGGGCTCCAGGTGCTCTGCCAGCTGGCCCGGCTGCAAAAATACATGCACTCAAATCCCCGCCGCATCGGGCTTTCGGCCACTTTGGGGGACTGGGAACTGCCCGCCGCCTGGCTTTCGGCGGGAACCGAGAGAAGCGTCTCCATTCCCAAAACCGGGGCGATCGCCCAAAAGATACGCCTTTCGGTGGAGAATTTCAACAAAGAATTCGCCGAGGAGGATCCCAACCTCTACGATCACCCCGCCGTTTCGTATATGTACGAACGGACGCTCGGCAAAAAGGCGATCGTCTTCGGAAACGGGAGGCCCACCCCCGACGCGGCGATTGCGGCCATCCGGCATCAGGCCAAATTAAACGATACGCCCGACATTTATCATGTGCATCACGGCGCCATTTCCTCGACGCTGAGGGAAACCGCCGAACAGGACATGAAAAAATCGGAGGGGTCGGTGGTCATAGGGGCGACGGTCACCATGGAGCTCGGCGTGGATATAGGGCGCCTTGAGAGGGTTTTTCAAATCGGCTCGCCGATTTCGGTTTCGAGTTTTGTGCAGCGGCTCGGCCGCACGGGCAGGCGCGGCGAAGCGCCCGAAATGTGGTTTGTGGAGTGCGAGCGCGAACCGGCGGAAGATAGCCCTCCCTTGCAGATGATCCCGTGGTACCTGCTCAAGACGATCGCGATAATCCAGCTGTATATCGAGGAACGCTGGATAGAGCCGCCGAAAATTTTGAAATACTCGATGAGCATGCTGTATCACCAGATAATGAGCCTCACCACGTCGGCGGGAGAAATTTCGCTTCCCGCCCTGGTCGAATCGTTAAATTCCCTTCCGGCGTTTTACAATGTGGAAAAGGAAGATATAGCGTATTTTATCTATGAGCTGCTCAAGGCAAATCATCTGCAGCAGATGGACCGCGGGGGCCTGATTATAGGCCTGGAGGGCGAGAAAATCGTCAACCACTACGAATTTTACGGAGTGTTCCCCTCTGAGGAAGAATGGATTGTCATGCACGACAGCCAGAAAATCGGGCATATGGAAGAACCCCACTACGAAGGCGAGCAGATCACGGTGGCCGGATACAGCTGGCTCGTGGTGGGGTGCGATACCAAGCGTCTGACAATATTTGTCAAGCCTTTGCCCGAAAAGCTGCGTTATTGGTGGCCCGGGGACAGGGCGCTCACCCACGACAGGATTCTGCAGCGAATGAGACAGGTCCTGCTCGAAGACAACGAATACCCCTACCTCGGCCCAAACGCGCAAAAGAGGCTGTGCGAAGGGCGCGAGGCGGCGGTGAAGCTCGGTTTTGACAGATATAACGCGATCGATCTGGAAAACGGGCTAGTGGGGATATTTCCCTGGATGGGCCACAGGAATTTCAGAACGCTCAAAAATATCATGACCCATTATATGAAATCTGAGGGAACCGCGAAACGCATGGGCGGCTGGGGCACTTTCTACATGACCCTGAACGGCGGCGCGGGCGAAATACTCGCAGAACTGCAAAAAGTTATCGGGGGCGAGATAAACCCGGACGAATTCTATTATGAGGAAACCATACGCGCCGAAAAGAAAAACTATGAATACAAAGTCCCCAAATACGACCGCTATGTGCCGGATGTGCTTTTAAAAAAGCAGGTTATCGAGGACTATGTGGATATACCCCTGATCAAAGAGCAGGTAAGCGGCTGGGCCGCCTCCCCGCCGCGGGAATTTTGACTATCCCAAGTCCGCCACGGCATCGTTCATTTCGTTTAAGAGTTTTTCCAATCTCGCCGATTGTTTTTCAATCACGGAGACAAAATTGCCTTTTCCCATCACTTCGGCGAGCAGCGCGGCTTTTACGGAATCCCAAAATATGGTGGTCCCCAGATCCTCGGTCACGCTGTTTAGAATTATCGTGAGCATTTCCGAGCTTTCCTCGTCGCGCACATATTTGGTTTTCAGACATATTTCAATAAAGGCGGGAATCGTCAAATTTTTGGATTCGGCGGCAAGAGCCTCCAGAATTATGCCTGTGCGCTCGGGATTGGGGGCGGTATTGGGGATTATCTTGGGCCACGCGCCGTTTGATGCCGCGTAATACCTGCTTTGATTTTCATCGGCTTTCGGGAACGGAACAACCCCGAAATCCGCCTCCATCGAGCGCAGGTACGGGATCCTCACCATTTTCGCCGTCAAA
>WQXD01000125.1 GCA_009785015.1 Oscillospiraceae bacterium
AAATCGTTGCTCTTGTCAAACGTTTTTCTATGCTTTCGAAAATATTTTTTCCTTGCGCCTTATATCCCCATTGCTAAAGCAAGGGGTCTTACGTCGCTCTCGATAATTATAAACATTAAAATCGTCCGAATTTTTTTACAGCTTCATACATTGCATGTATATTTTCAAGCGGTGTTTTCGGGGATAAATTATTGGCTTCGCGTATGATAAATTTTTTTGACAGCGGTTTTACTTCATAACAGATACTTTTGACGGTATCCGCTACTTCATCGGGCCTGCCCCGCAAAAGAGTATCGACGTGAACACCGCCGTTCATTTGCGTTTCGGGAGATAATTTTTCAAGCGTATTTTTGAAATTGACGGGGAATCCGGTATCAAAAGAATAAACGTTGAGTTCGTCCTGTATCTTTTTGAAATGCCGGGTTGCATCGCCGCATAAATGTATTGAGTTTCTGCCGGTGCCGTCCGTCAGTTCGCGTATCAATTTTTTATGAAACGGCAAAATGAAACGTTCGTAGTCTTCGCAGGACAAAAGCTGAATGCTGTCATCCGCCAACGGAAACGACGGCGTTATTTCAGGCTCGCCGAAATATTTGCGCAAACCTTTTATTCGAAATATCGCCGCTTCCGTTATATAGTCCAATAATTCAAGCGCGTAACTTGTATCTTCGTATAAGTCAATGCAAAATTCAGTCGTTCCTCTGAGCATACAAGCCACAGTCATTATTCCGTCAATTCCCATCGCGCCGAATCCGATCGAATTTATCGGTTTTCCTTCGTATACAAACCCCTCGTTTTTCTTTTCGTTGAAATAATTATAATAATCGAGCGCTTTGCCCAAAAGACCGCTGAATAGTCCGGGTATGCCTTTTTTGAACAACATATCTTTTTTGCCATCGTCTTTTAAAAACGGAATTGTAAACGGCACGGCGTTGTCGCTGTATTTCACTTCCGCTCCGAACCACCCGCATTCCAAATCGTTCTGGAAATCGGTATATATATGCCATCCTTGTTCCGGAATGCCCATGATATGGTCGTAAACGACATGGCATGATTCGAATTTGCGCAGCTTGAGCTGAGTCTCAAGCATTATTTGAGGACTGTTGTAATATTTTTCAAATGTAACTTTTCCGCTGTATTTTTCGTCGAGAATGATCACTCGCGGATTCAGCCATAAAATCATGGGGATCCTTATCGGATTTCCGCCGTTGTAGGTCTTCCATATTTTGACAACCTCTTCGTTGTGTTTATTATAATCAATAATTTTAACCCCTCCCCCGAAAAGTTTAATATTCACTTACATATTATATCCAATTTTGCGGGCTTTTGCAACGCATTTATCGCTGTTTTATGCTAATTTATGAAATCTCCGGCGAAATTCACAAAATATTCACAAAATATATTCGCGGACAATATGGCGGAGAGGGAAAAATTATGATATAATAGAATCAATGCAGTAAGTTTGGAGGGCGTGAAATATGCGAAGATATATAGGACTTATAGCGGTAGTATGCATTTTTATTGCTGTGGGATTTTTAATTGTTTTTGTTCCGGATGAAAACGGCGAATACATTTGGAACCCGTTTGACTACGCAAGAATAACCGAAGTTGATTACAGGGCTGTAGTAGCGGATGAACCCGGAAGCAACGGCAAAATTATTATTACCGAACGATTGACTTTTGAAATTCACGCCGCATCGCAAAATAATCTCTTTTGGGAATTATGGAGAGACCTTCCCGAAGGATATATCGACTGGGTAAAAGTTTATTACAAAGTCAATTACGTAAAACAAATATTCGACGACGGCAGGGAATCCGTGGTATTTGCCGAATCTCCGACGTTGTATTGGTACGACTCCGACTACATCAATACCGCCGCCGGTTTGGGACCGGGCAAGTGGTTTCACAGCAAAGGCCCTTATGACGGCGAGTATAATTTTGAATGCGTTCTCTTTTATGTCGACGGCTTATACCGTGAAACGGTTGTATTTGAAATCGAATATGAAATCTGCAACGCCGCTTTGAGATATGCGGATTCGTCTGAATTATATATTGCGCTTTATTCCGGAAACGATACAAATTTTTTAAAATCCTTTAAGGGGCAGATATTATTTCCAAATGAAAAAATGCCGAGAGCGGGAAATTATGACGCTTATACCTACGGGACAAATTCGCATACGTTTGATTTTTCCGAATCCGCTTCCAAAAATCCGGGTTATCATACTTTTTCATTCGAGCTGAATGAATCGCAGTTAAAGTTTCGGCCATATAATCAATATATTGAATTTGCATTGATATCACATGGGGAAGATAAACATATATTTACCCAATACGCCTCTGAGAACATTCACTATGACGATAATGAACTGGAAGTTCTCAGGCAGGAACAGGCGAAATACAAAGCTCTTCCCCAAACGTTTGCCGCAATCAAGGTTATTTTGTTGCTGGTATTCTCGGCAGGCGCATTTCTGATAATAAAATCGGCTTTGGGCGTTGATAAAAAAATGAACAAAAAGCACATTTTTTATCAGCCGGCGATGCAAATGGATTATTTCCGCGATATTCCAAGCGAACTCGACCCCAACTTTGCGGCGTCATTGGTTTTTTGCAAACATAAATCATCAGATAATATCAAAAACGGATATTCCGCCGCAATGCTGAGTTTAATCCGCAAGGGTTATATCGAACTCGATAAAATCAAAAACGAACGGGACTGGAATTTTGAAAATGTAAAAATTATTGTCAGGTACAGGCCGCTGCAGGAAGAAACGCTCAATCGGGAACAAACAATGGAAGATATAAACCCGCTGACTCCAACGGAGGAACAATACTTCAATTTGATTCTCAGGCACTCCAATGAAACGGAAATATCGCTCGGTTCATTCCAAAAAAGGGTTTCCGCAGATTATGAGAACACAAATTCGTTTGTCGGCAATATTAAGAACGCAATCGTAAATATCGGGGTATCGCAGGGATATTTTCAGAAAGCCGAATACAAAAAGCCAAAGGACAACGCAAAGGGACAATCCTGGGCGCTTGGAATAATCGGCGTTTTGATTATAATGGCGGGGAATTTAATATCGTATCAAACCCGCTTGGATTTGGCATTCGGAGCATTCTTTGTTTTAGGCGCCGGGTTTATTGCCGGGGCGGTTTGTCTTTGTAAATTATCCGAAAAATATATTTTGCTGACGCAATTCGGCGAAGATGAATATGCCAAATGGCGGGGGTTGTATAATTTCCTGAACAGTGAAACGCTTATGAAAGACCGGACGGTTTTGGACATTTTTATATGGGAGCAATATCTGATATACGCAACGGCGTTCGGAATTTCGGAAAAAGTGATCAAAGCGCTTGAAATTCGTTGTACGGAAACGACTCTGCATTCAAGTCCCATGCTTCGCAACCGTTACTACCGGTCAAGAATTTTTTATCGCAGCAGCCGGTCTTTTAAAACTGCGACGCGCTCCGCGTCATATACCGCGCGAGCCGGCGGACACGGAGGATATGGCGGCGGAGGCAGAGGCGGCGGCGGTGGAGGCGGCGGTCATTGAAATAATTGAAAAGGTTTTTTGATGGCAACTTTTTTCGGGTCTTTATAACCGTTTGTAAAAAGAATTGTGATTTTTTGTTTTTGAAATTTATATAAAATCCTGATTAAATCTTTTTGTATAGTTTCCCCTCTTACGATAATTTTGTCGATTTCATTGTTTATAAAATACTCCGGCGACGGTATGTCCTGATCATACAAATCCCAACTGTTGTCAAAAACAAAACCGTTTAGTCTGAACCTGTGAGTGCGGTTGCTGTCAAGTAAAAAAGCCGGCGGCGCGTCTTTGTCTATTTTCAGCTTTTCAAGTTCCGAGGCTCCCCATATCAACGCGCTTTCCACCGCGCGGTTGTCGACAAGCGCCATTGCCCCTTTTTGCCCGTTTGTACCGTTATAAAGCGGTATCGGCCGAAATCCCGACATGGCAAGCGCAATCCCCTCTTTTATACCGTCATATCCGGGAAGATCCAGAATTATTGCGGTGTTGTTTGGCGCTTTGTCTATATAATTCACGCCCGGTATTGTAAAGTTCATGGCTGACTTTATTTTATGGCCGTCATTGATTGCGATAAACGGAACAGGGCGCGCCCAAGCCGTCCATTTACATCCGGCCGGAGCCCATGTTTGAAATATATCTTTGCCCGTCATTGATTGTCCCTTTCTATCAAAACCGGAATGTCCGCCGCGTTGGAGTCTATGCGCGGGGTTTTGCTTATTCTCGCGTAATACCCGGCAGCTTTGCCTTCGACGCTGTAAGAGCCGAGGCATACATGGAAACTTTCCCCTTCTTCGCTTATCAACGGTTTGCTGTTAAATCTCCTTTGCGCTATATATTGTTTGGGATGTTTTGCCACGTCTTTCATTATTTTTTTGTATTCGTCACCTCTGCAGGCTTCTTTTATGGATATCTTTTCGCCGACCCGTCCGCACGCGGGTTTGAATATATATCCCCTGCTGTTTTTTGCATCTTTGACTTCCAGCGTTTCCGGGAGCAGTTCGCGCCAAGCGGTCAACCGGACGCCGAGTTTTTCGAGTGCGTCCCATACGAGCGGAAACCGTTTCGTTTGCGCGAATACAGCGATGGGATGATTGCATGACGGCGTTATTGTATCAAAGTAGCCTTGCCAGCGCTTGGGTTTGATATCGATAAGCCATTCAAGGGGGGTAAATCTGAATATCGCGTCAATTTTACCTTTATTGCCGTCAAGAATACTTACTGCCTCGTTGTTTTCAAACTGCAGATGATCGGCGGCGGCATATATGATATTAAACCCTGTATTCTCCAGTTTGTCTCCCAGAAACTGCATCACCTGCCTGTCGTCGCTGTATGATGTACAGTGTACAAGCATGATGTTTCCGTGAGGTTTCACTTTTTCGGCAATAGCGCGGACTATAATATCGCCGAAATTCTTATAACAATAATTTTTATCTTTGAATAATTTAACAGCTATGCCGGGCATCAGCGAGGCTTCCGCGAAACCTCCCGGGACATCGCTGTTCACCTCGCTTATTGCCCAATTATTTTCTGCGGTTGGATGAAAGTCATACCGCATAAGGCGAATGTGCCTATCGGCTTCATAGTTCTTCATTTTTTTCAGCTCTTTGTGAATTTTTCTTGGCAGCGCCAAGGGCCCGGCAAGTTTCAAATTGTCCTTTAACGTTTCTTCGGCCTGGATGGTTTCTTTATCGAGTTTTTCCGTAAGTTTTTCCAATTCTCTGTGTTCTTCTTCTGTGATGACCAAAATATGCCCGGCAATGGTGTTATTATCCGAAAATTGCGGATCCCACTTATATCCGTCGAAAATAACGTCGGCTCTGTAACTGTCATATTCGCTTTCCGGTATAGATACTAATTTCACGGCGGCCACCTTACATTTGACGATATCGGAATTTTAAATTTTTTTGTTTTGTTTGTTGACTTTCAGTCGCCGGTCTTGTATAATAATCATATATTGATTTTTAATTTGTGAAAGCGAGAGTGTTTTTATGGAATATATACTTGTTGTTATAGTTGTTTTTATTGCTCTGTATTTTTTGATAACCTATAACGGTTTGGTTACTTTGAGAAATAAGGTTAAAAACCAAAAAAGTCAAATTGATATCGAATTGAAAAGAAGATTTGATTTGATTCCAAATTTAGTCGAAACAGTTAAGGGCTATGCCAACCATGAAAAAAACACTTTGGAAGATATTATTAAAGCGAGAAACAGTTATGTAACGGCAGATAAAAACACCGCGCAGGCTTTGGAAGCAGACGGAGCCCTCACGGGAGCCCTCACCAAACTGTTTGCTTTATCGGAAAGTTACCCGGAGTTAAAAGCCAATACTAATTTTATCGGCCTGCAAAAGGAGTTGTCCAATATCGAGCAGAAAATAGTTTATTCCCGTCAATTTTATAACGACTCTGTTTTTAAATTTAACAATAAGATGGAAATGTTTCCTTCAAACATAGTGGCGGGAATGTTTAATTTCGCCAAAGAAGCCTTTTTTGAAGCCTCCGAATCAGAAAAAGAAAACGTCAAAGTCAGTTTTTAAGCTTGTGCGCCATATTACCGGCTTGTCAATGGCTCATGCTTGATAAATTGAATATATTAAGGGCAATCAAAAGAATTACGACGCAAATAAACAGATATTCAACCGCGTTTTTGTCGATTTTTTTCGAAATCAACCGACCGGTCACAGCCCCGGCAATCCCCCCCGCGCACATGACGGCCAATGTCCGCCATTGAAAAACCGGAACGGTTTTTGTCATAACGCTGTAAATAAGGCTGGCAGTCTGAGAACAAAAAATGATAAACAGCGAATTCAATGAAATTTCTTTTGGATTCATTGAAAATAAATAACCGAGCACAATGACATTTATCGGACCGCCGCCTATCCCCAAAAAAGAAGAGATCAGCCCGAGCCCAAAGCCGATTATTATGTAAATGACAAAATTGCAAATGACTTTTTGTTTGATTGATTTTTTAAAAAAAAGATACAGCAGTATGCCGATATTGATCGACAGCAGCAACGATGTTTGAAGGGCTCCGATCAATTTTTGTATATTTGCCCGCTCATATATCAAGTGAAACAGTTCTTTGCCCGCGATACCGCCGGTACTCGCGCCTGCAGCCAGATATACGCTCACTTTTTTTTGGATTTTTACGTCTTCTTCTTTGAATAAAAGCGAAATCCCCGACATACACAATACGGTGCATCCGGATAAAAAATTGATAGCCGGTATACTAAGTACCCCGAAGCTGTCCATCAACGGCTTGATTATGATGCCGCCTCCGATGCCGCTTACGGAACCGATGACGGAAACAGCCGCGCAAATGATAAAATAAAGCAAATCGTTCAGTCAGCATCTCACGCTTTCTTCGCTGAATTTTCGGTTATTCGCCGTATACGCTTCCCACATTGTCCTTGATCACAGAATTCAAATGCCCGCCGCGGTCGTCGATGAGACCGCTCATGCCGCCGCTGTGGAATACATTCGAAGTGACGGCGCTGTTTTCCAGGTTCGAGAGCCGCAGCGCGTAGTTCGGCGTCCAATCGCCTACCCCGCCGTCGTCGCGCCCCACGTTCATGGTGTTTCCCGTAAAAGTCAAACCTTTGCACCCGTCCAAAATACACTGCGCCGAATCGGCTATGCTCCCTTCGAATTTTCCGCTCCTGTAGATCACGTTGCCCGTACACGATACAACCGAAGTGCCGTGAAGGTTTATGGCGGCCGATCCCGAACGGTCGATATAATTTCCGGTTATATTATAGTGGCTTCCGCCCTCGAGCACGATTCCGCCGCGTTTGTTCCATTCGATTCTGTTTCCGGTCATCGTGACTGCGGCGTTTGGCCCCTGCGAGCCGAATCCCGCTCCGCCATTGCCGGAAAACCAGTTGTCTATCACAAAACCGTCCCAGCCGTTTATCGCCAGCCCGTCGCCTCCGCTGTAGGCGAACATGCAGTGCCTTACGCAAAAACACCATACAAAATCCAAAAAAACGGCGTGCGAACCGAAATGCGCGACGCGGCAGTTTTCGATTCTGTACGCGTCTTCTTCTTTGCCGTAGTCTTTTTTGCGCGAAAGTATGCCGATACAATTGCCTTTATGCAGCCCCACAAAAGACAGACCGTCAAAAGTCGCGCCGTTTGCTTCCGTTACATCGAATACGCAGGCTTGGCTTTCGTCTCTCTGCAAAATGACGGCGCCGCCCGGCCGGTCGAGCCGGTAACCCCATGCGTGATCCGCCTTTATATGCACTTCGGGTTTTATGAATATCTCGCCGCAGACATATTTCCCTTCGTTTATATACAGTGGCTCGCCGGTTTCGTGAGCCCTGTCGACGGCCTTTTGAAATGCCGCCGTGTCGTCCGTTATGCCGTCCCCCTTCGCGTAATTTTTCAATTCGAGCATGATTATCTTTTTCCTTTCGTTAAAATCGTTAAAATCGTTAAAATGTGCCGCATATGCCAAAGCGGCGCGAGAACAACCGTTCAACACGCCGCTTTGCCGGACTGTATAAGTTATATTTTTACCTTTTTATACGCGGTAAAGACAACCGCGCTTCCGAGAATTGCGAGAACTGCGAAGAGCGTTCCGGCGTCGCCTGTCGCCGGCGCGGGGGCCGGAGCCGGAGCCGGGGCGGCGGGTTCGGGCGCGGGAACATTTTCGGGGACTTCCGCGGGAGCGGCGGGCTCCGGTTCGGGGTCAGGTTCCGGAGCGGGAGGAGGAGGGGCTTCGGTGAATTCCACGGAGAAGAACGAACCAACTTCCAATTCCATATACATGAAATACACGGTGTGGACGCCGCCGGGGATATCCACGTCTACGCTGTAGTCTTTCGCGTAGTCTTCCTCAAAGCCGTCGGTGAGTACGCCGGTTATGGTGCCTATGGGCTTCGCGCTTTTATCCTTGATGGGATTTACGTCGAGATATATGGCGAGTCCGCCAAAAGGCACTTCGGCATCGGGATAAGTGAGCGCGACTGTGACTTTGTTGGCGCCGTTTGCCCCGAAATCGAGGTTTTCGATATACTGTGTGCCGAATTTATGGCCGTAACCTATGCCGTAGGGAGAGAGGAAAGCTATTGTATTCACTCCGCCGTGCGCCCAGGTGTCGGAATCGGTATCCCAGTAGAGATTGAATGTCTTGCTTGCGTCATACAACGCGTCGGGATCTTCTTTTGTCTCATGCGAGCCGTTGGGACCGCCTGCGACGTTGTCCTCCGTCGCCGTAATGCGCTGGAAAGGGTTGATCGCCGAAACCGGAATGCACATTGCCGCGGTCAACAGCGCCGCAAAGAGTATAATCGCCATTTTTTTCATAAGATTTGAGCTCCTTTTTTTGTTTTTTTCGGATGATATAATTATATACCCGATTTTGCCATTTGTCAAGTATATTTTTCATAAAAATTTTCACAGAATTACCAAATCCATAAGTTTTCCGGCTCTTCGGCAATCGCGCAGGCCGTATTGATAAACAGCAAAAGGCCTCCGTGATACGGTATTTTACAAAGGATCCGCGATTGCTTTCCGGCGCTTTGCCCTGCTTCTTTGTATTTCCACACATACCCTTCTTTTATGCCGGCCAACTCTTCCAGTCCGTAATCCGCAATGACAGCGCGCCGCGTGGGGTTGAACAGATAGACCAAATGCTTTTCGCCCATTTCGTGGTGATACGCGATTAGATCCTCCTTTTTGGTCAGGAAAGGCAATTTCGCCTGTTTTATTTCAAAAGGAGGCTGAATGAAACGGAAAAGCTCCAGACGTTCCGCGGGGAGTTTATGCAGCGTGTCCGAGGTATATACCGCCCCTCCCGAAACGGCCTGCAATAATGCCAGGGATTGGATTTCATGGTTTTGCAGGTAGATATGATAATCGCGCAGCATGACCGCGTCAGAATCGTTTTGCCAGTATACGCCGTTAAAGTAGTTGTCCGCCGCGAGTTCTTCGATCATGTTGACCGGTCCGAACCCTCCGTCCTCCCAACGCGCGCCCACATCTCCTCCGATACGCATGGCGTTGGGGTAACCGAGCATGGGCAAAAAAGGCGCGATGCAGCCCAACCAGTAAGC
>WQXD01000126.1 GCA_009785015.1 Oscillospiraceae bacterium
AATTTTGCCATCTTGACCGCCCTCCTTATATAAGTTTAATCAATCGAATTGAACTGCCCAGTTATTATTTCGATAAGCGTCGAAACACATAAGAATTTGTTCAATCGTGTTTTTTTCGATTGCCAGTTCAGGCAATGCGTCAATATCAAAAAAATCACTTTCGGACGTTTCTGAGTTTGATTGAAACTCGCCCGATATGATATCGCACAAAACAAAAATCTTGCATATACCATAAGCATATTTGGGTTTATTATGTTTGTTTCTGTCCTGAACGGCAATTAATTTGATAGGGATTACGTCCAATCCCGATTCCTCTTTGACTTCTTTTATTGTATTTGATTTTACAGATTCGTTCACATCAATCCAGCCGCCCGGCAAAGACCACGTATTTTTTTCCTTTACCAATAAAATTTTGCCGTTTTGAAATATAGCGGCTCTTGTATCCATTTTGGGCGTTTGATAGCCGGTTTCGCCGCAAAACAAATCCTTGACGGTTTCAAGAGGCAAATCCGATTGCTTACTCATCATTTCGGCGGCTATTTCCCTTATCCGTTCAAAACGTTCTTTATCGTAAATATCTTTTGAATAATGCAAGCCTGCTTGCGCTATCGCTTGTAATTCCACTATCCAATCTATCCATTTCGTTTTCATAAAAAATATATAAATTTCCCGCAATTTTTCACTATAATAGTATGATTGTACCATGTTTTGCAGGGTTTGTCAAGTATCTTTTTCGCAAACAAACAGTTCCGCATAATCCCCCTCTACGAATTCATAATAATACGCGTCCTCCGGAATCAAACCAAAAAGCGGCGATATATCGGTGCCCTCTATAAAAGAAATAGAAATCTGATTTTCTTTGGTCTCCGGGCCAATCATAGCCAAACCGCTGCCTGACGGAAATTTTTCGACAACGGCATCGACAAATTTTTCCAGTTCGCTCCATGAATATTTTACTTCATGGAAAAACAATTTCGGATTATCTATCTTGGGGACAATTCTCATGTTTGTTACCAATATGTGCATTTCCATGACATCGCGGTTCAAAACGGGCTTGCCGTTTTCCTGTAGTAGCATATTACCTTCTTCGTCATACACACGCGGGTCGCCTTCAAAATACGCTCCGCCGTAATACTTTTCTTCGTCGATGGATTTTCTAAAGTTATATTCTATGTTTTCCAGTATCGCATGGTTGTCGCTCACGCGTGATTTGTAGTAATTTTCGGTGGCAAATTTGATTTGCTCATCGGTCAAACCCGCAATCAACCCGATATCCACGCCCAAAGGAATAGGAGCCTCATAGTCGATCTGCGAAATAACGGTGCCAGATGGCAGCATTGCCGCGGCCAAAAGAAAAACCGCCGTAAATAACGCGAACGCTATTCTTTTTGTTTTCGAAATTTTCATACTCGTCCTCCTGGCATACGCTTAAATTTTATGATATGCTATAGTCAAGCAACATTAAAAAAGTCCCAAAGAGCGTCGCTAATACAAATTCGTTAATCTCTAAACCGGCATCACGCATAACGCAAGTTGTCTTTTTTCAATTTTTGGTTATCACAATACCATATTTTCGGCGGGCTTCCTGACGGTATTCCGTCGGGGTTTGACCCGTTTTTGCCGTGAATTGCCTGATGAGATATGTGTCATATATAAATCCTGATGCGCGGGCAATTTCGTCTATGGTCAAACCTGTATGCGCCAATAACTCGGTTGCGACACGTAGTCTGTAATTGAGCAGATACGCGATCACAGTCTGACCCGTCCGCTCTTTGAAATTCCTGTTGAGCGTAGTTCGGTTCGTATGCGTCTGCCTGCACAACATTTCGAGCGTTATATCTTCGTCCATATAATGTGCGTGCAGATATGCAAGAATCTCATCGACATTTGATAGCGGCTTATTTATTTTAATGCTTTTGCTTGAATATATTTCGTCAAGCATATTTAGGATACGCAGGAAATACGCTCTGACGCGGCAAGTCCACCTGCCGTCGCTCTGCGCGGCAATTTCTGTGCCGATTACGCCCATCCATTCTAATATCTTTATATAAATGTTCTGTGGCAAATCCAATATGCCATTATAATACCCGTCCCTGTGAAAAAAGAGATTCAGCACATCAATAAAAGGTTCTTCGTCTGACTGGATTTTATTATTCTTTGTAGTTCTGTATGTCATGCGGTTTTTCAAATATGAAGGGTTAAGGCTAAACGATTGAGCGTAGAGCCGTTTGTTTTCGATTATTTTTACATTATCTTTTTCCGATAAGCATAAAACGCACGGGGCAATCAATGTTTTCGTTTCTCCGTTTATAGAAATGACCGCTTTCCCGTCGGTAATCAATACAAGCGTAACGCGGTCATGATAAGGCAACCCTGTTAAATTTTCGACTGTATTGAATTCTATCGGAATTTCAAGCGACCTGCGTTTATCGAATTGCGGCATATATAGCGTATCTCCTTTATATTGCAGATAGTATAGTAAATTTCTTGATATATGTTATTGTATCAAACAGAGATTTGATTTACAATAATATCATCAAAAAATTTACAAAAATATTATAAAAATTAAAGGAGCGTATATTTATGACAAACGAAATGATGGAACGTATGCAAACACATATAATAAAGCTGGAAGGTAATATTACTCATGTAAAACGTGTTTTATTACTCAGTAAACTAATCGCGGAGAAAGAAAACATAGCGTATGACGAGAATATTCTTGCGTTTGCCGCGTATTTTCATGATATGGCGGCATATCCGTATTACAGCCGTAAATTTTCCGGTGAATATGACCATGCTCTGGAATCAAGCAAAATGATTCCCGATTTAGCAAAAGAATACGGATTTGACGATGTTCAAATAGAAAAAATTGTCGAGGCGGTAAAATATCACGATAAAGTTGATATGGGAAACTTAAACGAAACCCGATTAATCCGAAACGCAGACGGATTGGATTATTTAGGCTATATGGCGGTCGCAAGAGATTTTACGAAATTTCGCGGTGATTTTGCCAAAACTCTTGACACTCTGAAACGGCGTAAGGCTCAGTTTCTGCCGATTATTGATTTACCATACGCGAAAGAACTTGCCGTTCCACGCGTGGACGAATTGGACCATTTTATAGCCCGTTTTGAGGAAGAATGTTACGGAATATATTAATAAAGCGATATTTAATTTGTTCGTAGGTCAGCCCCGCACCCAACTCGATATCCACGCCCAGAAGGATGGGAGTGGCATAAGTTTAAATTTTATTTTCTTGTTGACACAGATATAATTTTATGATATGCTAAAAGGCAAATCAATATTGAAAATAACCGGGGGATAAATTTATGAAGTTTAAAATCATTATGGTAGGCTGCGGGGTTATGGCAAATCACTGGTTAAACAGTATCACACCAAAAGACGACTGCGAAATCATCGCGCTTGCGGACTTGGATATAGGGCGGGCAAAGGCCGCGCGCGAAAAATACAGCTTGGAATGCAGGGTATACAGTTCGGTAGACGAAGCGCTTGAGGCGGAGAGCGGCAATCTGCTCATTGATCTGACATATGTGACAATGCACCATGACGTCACAATCAAGGCGCTGAGGGCGGGTTATGACGTCATAGGCGAAAAACCCATGGCATTCGAGCCAAATCAAGCAAACGATATGCTGCGCGCCGCCGCGGAAACCGGCAAACGCTACATCGTGGCCCAAAACCGCCGCTATATCGGGCAGGTCGAAAAAATCAGGGATATTGTGATATCCAAAAAAATCGGCGAACCGGTGTTTATCTGCGCGGAAATTTTTGTGAGCGCCGACATGGCGAGCATACGCAACCAATTGGAATATCCGCAGCTGCAGGACAACAACATACACGCCTTCGATATGGCGCGGTATATGGCAAACGGAAATCCGATATCCGCCTATTATCACAGTTTCAACCCGAAAGGTTCCAAATATGTCGGCGACGCCGCCTGCGCGGCCATATTCGAGTTTGACAACGGAGCGGTTTTCGAATTCAGAGGGTATAACGGCGCGGAGGGCTGCCACACGACCTGGAACAATTCCTGGCGCGTTTTATGCGAGCGCGGAACCATACTCTGGGACGGCAACCCGGAAAACGACGCTTTTTATGAATACGCAGAGCAAACGGGCGTATACGCGTATCAAAAAGAAACGCTCAAAAAGCCGGATGTGATCCGCGACCCCAACGCCCTTGAAGTCGAAGACTTTTTGGACGCGCTCTCCACGGGGCGCACACCGAGCACCGACTGCAAAGACAATATTCACAGCATAGCCATGGTGTTCGCGAGCGTCAAAAGCATCAGGGAAGGCCGCAAAGTCGCCATCGAAGTAAACGAAACCTATCCGTATATCGTGCTGAATTGATGAGGTGAGAAAAATGAAAACAAAAGGCGTGAAAATCGTATCGGCCGCATTATTGCTTTCGGTATTGTTTTGCGGGTTTGTTTCGTGCCGAACCGGAAGCGGGCCAAACGAAAATACCGGTATTTCGGACATATCCGAAACACAAACGGAAACGGAAGTGACAATTGATGTTTCATACCCCGACTTCGGGGGGTATGAATTTAAAATTATCACGAGCGACTATTTGTTAAACCCCGGCATGGTCAAAGAAATAGGAGCGGAAGAAGAAAACGGCGACCTCATCAACGACGCGGTATACAAAAGGAACGGCAAAATCGAGGAACTGTATAATATTGCAATAAAAGAAATACTCCATGACAGGGATGCTCTGGCGCAGCCCGTGATAAAATCAATTTCAGCCGGCGACAATTCATACGACTTGATATGCGGAAATATAACCCAGGGCGGCATAATAGCCCAAAAGGGAGGGTTGATTGATTTGAATCAGGTCGGTTATCTCGATTTGAAAAAACCGTGGTACGACCAGAACGCTGCCGCCGATTTGTCTATCGGGCACAAACTGTATTTCGCAGTCGGCGAGCTCCAAATATCCGATAACAACGGCACATGGTGCCTTTGGTTTAATAAAGACCTGTTCAAAAATCTCGGGTTCGCGGACCCTTACACCCTTGTCAGGGACGGAAAATGGACCATGGACAAATGTTTCGAATTTGCTTCGGCGGCCAGCAGGGACCTAAACGGCGACGGAAAAATGGACGAGGAAGATCAATGGGGAATGATGGGCGAGAGTTTTAATATATTCGCGCTTATGAACGGCTCGGGCACGCGGTTTATACAAAAAGATGAAAACGATTTGCCCTATTATGCCGGATATACCCAAAGAGACGCGGATATTTTCGAAAAGGGCGCAGAGTATCTCGGGGACGCGGCAAAATCTATACTTGTAGGGGAATCGAGAAACCATGCTTCCCGCCCCGATATGTGGATTGATTTCGCCCACCCTATGTATGCCAGCGGAAAAGTCTTGTTTTTCTTCACCAGTTTGGCAGGCGTCACCTACCACAGGGGGTTTGACACCAATTTCGGAATACTGCCTATTCCGAAATACGATGAAACGCAAAAAAATTATGTGAACACGGTTTCGGTCACGATGGCAAGCGCGTTGTCTATGACTGTGACCCTGAACGGCGAACTTTTGGATCGCGCCGCCATAATTGCCGACGCGCTGAGCGAGGAGTCGATGCATATCCTCACTCCGGCGTATTACGAACTCCAGCTCAAAAGGAAACTCACGCGCGACGACGAGTCGGCGGAAATGCTCGACATAATATTTGAAAACCGGATATACAGCACCGTACAGCTTTACAACTGGGGCGGAATAATTTCGACGGTATGCGGCATGCTCACTTCAAACAACCGGAATTTCGTTTCGTCGATGGAAAAAATAGAGGATAAAATAAAGGGCGATATTGAAAAAACATTGGCCGTATTCGAGTTAGAACGATGAGGATGAGCCCGTCGTGTCACAAAAACAGGTTTCTTGTGAAATGCAAACGAGATATTTATCGTCTACGCCGCTTGCGATTTCTAATGATGTACGACATACATAATTTTTGGCTGTCAAATTCATTTCTTCATATACCCACTTATTCCCGATATGAATAGGTAAATATCCACTCCCCTTTGCCGGAAACGAACAGAAAACCAATTCAATATTTGAAGTCAGCATATTACCCCACACGCAGTCTATTTTCACAATACCCACTCCGGGTGCGTACCAAAATTCTTTTGTGCCACAATGCCAAACGTTATCATCGGCGTAATAATTAGGATTGTCAATAGTTTTTTCTAATGACAAAGTGAATTTCAAACAATTTTCAAAAGTCCCGGCTTTTATCGCAATTATGCCACCATCGGTTATAGACAAACGCCGAACTTCTCCGTTTTCTTTCCGTTCTTCTTCGTCATAGCCAACAATCCATTTATCGTCCCATATTTTGCCGAGCAAAGACTGTAACCAAATAGGATTGTTGCTCCTGTATCGGTTTTCTTCGATTTTTGTTGGCAAGCGGTTTAAATCAAACCAACAAACCTCTTTATCATTAATGGTAGTTACACCATCATCTTTGACCGAAATAAAGCCCGCTTTGAACTCAGACGGTAATATTCGATAATCTTTTTTAAGGTAATCATTCATGCGTTCCAAAAATACGATTTCACGAAGGGCGGCGTTCACACGATAACAGCTTGTCGTGGAGGGAAAATAACATGGACTATATCATCGTAGAACAAACAAAAGAATATAAAAAACGAATCACATATGACCCAATAAAAAACTCATTTTCAGAAATGGAACATGATTGTATATTTCTTCATAGGGGTTTTACTCACCCGTATGGTTGGCTAAAAGGTTCGGGAACGCCGCCAGAGGAACATCTTGATGTTTTTTTGTTATCGCAAGAAAACTGTTCTCTTGGTGACGAGTTGCCAATAAAAATCGTTGGCATTTTCAAAAGAAGCGACGGCGACCATAAATTGATAGCGATTTCACCCGAACGTGAGGAATTAGACTTTGCACAATTACCTGAAAATGAAAAAAACGACTTGCATAGGCTTTATCCTCGCGTCGGCGACGGAGAGGGTTGGTTCGGAGCAGAAACAGCAAAAGAAATAATAGCGGATTATATGACAAGTGGCAGGGTCAGAAAAACCCTTTATATATCCGACCTCGACGATACATTTTGCCGATGTTCAAAGTCTGTGATGTGCGTGTAGCCGTAGAAAACGCGCTTGATGAAATAAAGACCGCCGCTGATTATATATGCGAATCGCATAACGAAGACGGCGTGGTGAAATGGATTGAAAACCACATAAAGTAAACTCTCCACGGTTAAAGCCGGGAGCTTCTTGCCGCCGTTCGTTGAAATTGCGGTTCACCGGCAATCGCGGTAAATCTCCTTTATTTTGTTCTTCAAATGATTTCGGGCGTTTTTATCGTTTGTTTTTTCGGATTCCATATAGTCCATGACTTCCGTTATTTTAAAAGCCAGATCAGAATCGGAAAAATTTTCCCGGACGGTACTTTTGGAATTGGCCTTCAAGCTGAAGTTATAGCAGGATTTTATCATTGAATTGAACAAAAGATATATCTCATTTGTATCTTTCGCTGTTTTCAATTTTTTGTACATGGATTTCAGCGCCGGGTTCTGCTTTTTGTTTTTTGATATATATCGTATCAAACCGATTGAAAATATGACAAGCAAAACGAGTCCGGCGGATATAAAAAGCGCCGTTTCTTTTTTTATCTGAAATGTAAAGTAATCGTTTTTTGTTTCTGTGTATTTCACCTGATTGATTATAAGGGTCTCGTTTGCCGGAATCTGATTGCTGTTAATTGGCTGCGGCATATCGCCCAAAACCGTGACGGCGGCGCCCGGTATCTCCGCTTTTTCGTATTTTTCGGTGACAGAGTTGAAATATGATATGAAAATCGGGGATATTTCCAAAACGCCGTTTTTTTCCGGGACCAAAATCGCCTCAAAATCCTTTTGGATATGGTATTTATTGTTTTCAAAGGATTCCACCGTGTTTTTTGAAGTCTCGTAAACCGAAAACCCCGGTATTTCCCCGACGATATCGTTTTTTAGTACGTCGAGATTACAATTGCCGGATAAATTGACGTACAAAATGAGCGAATCGCCGTAATTCAATTCATCGCGGCTGTAACGGCTTGCAATTTGCAATTCTCCCACAATGCCCGAAAAATCATCGGGCCTCCCATCCGATGGAAGCGGTTTCAGAATAAATTCCTGTTCTTTGGTTTGCAGGTACACGGGGTTGGTTGAACGGAAAAAACCGAAACTGCTGTTGGTTATGACATTTACCTGAAAACTGAAGGACGGAATGATATACGAGCCGGTTTTGATTGGATCGATGATCAGGCGTTTTACTTCGTACTTGGCGTACCTTTCGCCGTCGAGATATACATATTCGGATTTCAATTGATTTTCCGGTATTTCCCTTACGACTATGCCGTCCATGGAAAAATCGGCTAAAAATCCGTAACCGTCGATGCTGTAACGGGAATAAAGCTCATAGGTCAAGACGATTTTTTCGCCCGAATACGCTTGTTTGTGGGACAGAACTGTCAAAATAAACACATCCTGTAAAGCTTCGCCGCCGTTTTCGGCGGAACTATCGGCGATTTTTATTTCAAGCGCGTTGGTTTCGTAAATCTGCCCTTCGAATAATATATATGCCTTCAAGTTAAATTGCCCCGCGTTTTTTGGCATAACCGTATAATGATATGAGTTTTCGTATTCGGCCGCGCTGCCGATTATATTTGTCACCGAGCTTTGACTTTGGGAGAGAATATCGAAATTTTCAATCCCGTCAATGCCTATGATTTCGGCCCCTTGCGCGTTTCTCAGGGAAATGATGATATTTCCGCTGATACCTTTTTGTAAATTCAAGCTGTCCATATCGATCCGGAATACAAATCCGCTGTCCGCGTGGACGTGAATGTACAACAGGGCGGCGATAATATATGCCGCGGCTATGTATATCATATATTTATGGGATTTACCATTCATTTTGCCCTTCTCCTCCGCTTACGACTTCCCGGTTGTTTTTCAAACTTTCTTCTTCCTGGTTTTCGAGCATCTGCAATATACGCTCGATAGCTTCCTCGTCCAATTCCTGATCGTTTTCCTCGTTTTCACTCCCCTGCTCTTCGCTTTCTTCTCCGTCATCTTGATTTTCTTCGGAATCCTGCTCTTCGTCTTCTTCATCGTCTTCCGAATCGTTATTTTCCTGCTCCGAATCTTCCGGCGCCGTTTCTATTTTTTCTTTTAACAGCTCATAATTATACTTCAGGGGCACATCTTGCGGGAATTTGGTTATACCTTCATAATATATCTGCAGCGCCTGGATATAACATTCCATTTTTTGTTCGTTATATTCCTCTTCATCTCCGAACGAATCGCCCGCCTTGAAAAAAATATTTCCGGAATTCAAATATTTTTCCGCGCAGTCTTCGGCTTTTTCGTAATATTCAAGCGCTTTTTCATATTCTTCAATCCGGTATGCCGCCTGCGCCGCGTTGAAATTTTTTATTTTATCTTCCCCTTTCGCGCCCAAAAGAAGCACAGCCAGCGATAAAACGGCGGTTATACCCGCTATTAACACAATTTTTTTCATACAATTTTTTTCCTTTCGGGCAT
>WQXD01000127.1 GCA_009785015.1 Oscillospiraceae bacterium
TCGCCGCCGTCTTTTATCCCGGCGGCCTGCAGGATCTGTATGTCCGGATTTACCGCCTTTATCGCGTTTGTGGTGGCTGTGACATACTCGCGGTCGCTGGTCTGGCCCGTCCCGATCAGCTCGGAGGGTTCCGCCACGATGATGTCGGGCGAAAAATGGGCGATCGCGGCCGCTTCCTCTATCGAATCGGCGCATACGATGGAAAAAAGCCCGGCTTCGCCCGCGCGCTTTATGGCTTTGCGCAGATTGGATACAGTCATCGGTTTTTCGGCGTGGTTGAGCATCACGCCGACCGCGCCCGCCGCCTTGACCGCTTCGGGGAGCACGCTTCCCAGTCCCCGGCCGACCGGAAGGGGATCCATATGCTGGGCAAATACGAGCAGGCTGGGAGTCTGTTTTGCCAGCATGGATATATCCGTATACTGGGGGGTTATGATGATGCGCACGTCGTACAGAAGCGAAGCCCGCTCGGCGGCTTTGGCCAGGGCGAGCATTTCTTCGCCGTAAAGGTACGCTTTCGGCCCGATTTCAAAAAAAGGCGGCTTTATTTTATTTCCTTTGAGCATAAATTACTCCGTTTCATAATTTTTATCAATTTTTATCAATCATCAATCATCACTCTCGAGTTCGAGGGTGATGATTTTGTACGGCAGAAATTCCGCATACGCTTCCCCTTTCGCTTTATCGAAGCCCGAATTCAGGTCCGAAAGCCCGTTTCCCTCAAAATCCACCGCGCGGACTGATTTCGTGTTTGCGGGAAGGCGGATGCGGCAGTTTGTTTTTTTGCCCTCGCATTCAAAAAACCTGAGTATCGTTTTGCCGTTTGAATTATATGCCGCCGTATTTATGATGTTGTCCCTGTCTGATTCAAAAAGACAGCCGCATTCTGCCGCTCCCTCTTTGCCGGCGTTGTATTTCAGCTGCGCAAGGGCGGGGAACGCCTTGTTTTTTTGGTACTTGAAAATATCCGCGAACCGGTCCGCGCCCTCGCGGAAAATCAAAGAAAAACGGTAATCGTTTATGCCGGTTCCGTCCGTCTCCTCCGGCATTTTTCCCACCCAGCGATCCGTTCTCGTGAGGCGCGGCAGACAGCGGTTCAAAACGAGCCGCATTTCCTCTTTTTCGCATATGTACACATAGTACACCGAACAGTCCTGCGACACCAGCGCCACGGGCGTTTTCTGCGCTGTAAACGCGCACCAGTTTCGCGCGTATACCTGGCCGCCCAGCGCCAATTCCGCGTCGGCGGGCAAATGCTCGAAAAATTCCCGTTTTTCGACGCCGAAGGGTATATCTGCGTAAATTTCGGTATCGGCGTCCGCCCTTGCCGAAAATACGAGCATGCCTTCGACGGCCTCTTCGAAATCTGTCCGGACCGCGATATCCAAGCCCGCGCTGTTTTTTTCCGCGCTGTATCTGATGCGGGCCTTTTGGCCGGCTATCGTTCCCGAGACTTCATATGTGTGCCTGACGGGGCCGTTTTCCAATATCTTATAGCTTTCAGGGACAAAATCATGGGTTTTGATTTCGGAATGATTTGTGAGCCATGAGCTCTCGGGCGGATATTCGATGAATTTCAATCCGGGGACGGGATACTCGACCGATTTTCCGGTTTTTTGATTGTTTAGTTTGAGGAGGTTTCCCCTGTAAAAAACCGCTTCAAGGCTGCCGTTGGAAAAACATACTTCATCTTTGCAGTCCTTCGGGTAATTCGCGGGGAGCAAATCGATAAAACCGCGCTCGGACGGCGGTTTTTCCGCTTTGCCCTTTTCGGCGATCCTGAGGCTTGTATATCCGAAAGCGGGCACGTCCGCCACAACCAAAATGTCCGCGCTTATATGCTCGGCCCCTTCCCCCAAGGCATAGCCGTCCTGGCAATCCAGAATCTGATATTCCAGCTTGTTTCCCTCGCCGTCGAGCACGTCGAAATCGGCTATTCCGTGCCACGAGGTCACTTCGAGGCTTACCGCCTGCCGTATGTCCCACATATTGGTATTGATCGCGACAGCCTGTATTTCAGAATCGCGCCGGACGCTTTTGGTTATATGTTTTTGGGCTTTATCGATGATATATTCCGCTTCCAGCCTTGTCATTTGGGCCATGTCATACAATTCCGCGGCGTTTTTTTGCTGTATGTATTCGGTCGCGTGCCCCGTTATCTCGAACAGATTCAGCCACAGGCGCTCTATTTCCGCTTCGGGATACGCGAATCCGAGGCTTTCGGCGAGCAGGCATATTTTTTCGCACAGCACAATCGCCCGGTCCAGCACGAGCCGCATGCGCCACAGGGATTTGCTTCCCTTAAAAGGAAAGTTGAAGCTGAGCTCCGCGTGGTCCAAAACCCCTTCGACTGCCGGGAGGGCGGTCTTTGAGAGCGCCTCAAAAACGTCGTTTAGGCTCGCGTAGCCCATTTTGACTTTCTCGCGCCTGTTCCATTCCCCGATGAACTCATCGATTTTCAGCGGCCTGTCATAATAGTCGCGAAGAGGCAGGCTGTCGTCGCAGCCGATAAACTGGATCACGGTTTCCACAGGCAGTTTAACATTCACCTTGTCGCTGAGCCAATTATTGAAATATTGTTCTTTTGCTTTTTCCCACTCTTCATCGAAATCATAGTTCAAAAAATCGTTTAAAACCCACATACTCCCGTAATTGCCTCTCGCAGTCACCACTTCGCTGCCGTCTATGCCCCTCCACACAAACTGAAAGGGCACGCCCTTGTTTGTGAGTGTGGAGCCCGGCCTCAAAAAATGGTAATATTTGTGCCCGCCGAGCTTCGCGATCTGCGGCATCTGGCTGTGCCCGCAGGCGGTGTCCGCATTGAAAAGGCACGGGATATCTTCGACGCCGAAACACTGCCGGAAATATTTTTTGCCCGCCGTCATGTTTCTAATGTAGCTCTCCTCGCCGATGTACGAAGGTCTCGCCAGGCTGTATCCGCCGTTCAGCAAAACGACGCGGCCCTCGCGCGCATACTTTTTAAACTGCTCTGCCTGCTCCGGGCTGTTTTCGAGAAAAGGGATCAGGCTGTGTACCACGTTGTCTATATGCCACACAAAATCCGGGTTTTTTTGCATTGTCTCCACGACGTCCGAAAAGCACTTTATATACCGGGATTTATGCCAGGCCCGCGTGCATACCCAGGCGTAGTCGTGGTGCGAATACGGTATGACACTGATGTTTTTTACAATTTTGCCGTCGAGCATTTCTTTACTCATTTTTATCATTGATTTCCTTTCGCCGAATTTTTTGTCATGCGAATATTATATCACGGAAAAATATAAATTTCAATATCGATGAAAGAAATATTTTATTCACAAATAGCGGTTATACTTGTATTACAGTGTATTTGACCTGAATTTTAAAGATTACGGGAAGGTGGGTTTCATGGCAAAATACAAGATTTTTATAGGCACATACTCAAAAGGCCCGGAAGGCGGCCTGCTGTACGGCATATTTGACTCGGAAACCGGCGAGCTTTGCGTAAAGGACAAATTGGATATCGAAAATCCGGCGTATATGCAGATAAGCCCGCAAAACGGCGATGTTTTGTACGGAGTTTCGGAGACTATGAATTTCGGCGCGGAGGAGGGCGGGGCGCTTTTTTCCGTGGACATATCCGACCCGGCGCGCATACGCCTGATCGACATAAAAGGCACGCGCGGCACGCTTCCGTGCCACCTTTGCGCGAGGGGCGGTTTTGTATTTACCGCAAATTACGCCGACGGGAGCCTGAGCATCATGGAAAGCGGCGATGACGGGGAGATAAAACCCGTATACCGGGCTTTGCGCCATTTCGGCAAGGGGCCGAACGCCGCAAGGCAGGAGGGCGCCCATGTCCATTTCGCCTCGATGGACCCGGGCGGCAAATATCTCGCAGTGTGCGACTTAGGTCTGGACAAGGTCTTTTTATACCCCTACTTTTCTTCCTTGGGCATTTCGGCAGCCGCGAAAATCACGAACTGCCCCCCGGGGTCCGGCCCGCGGCACTTGGCCTTTTCGGCGGATGGGGGATACATGTATGTGTTGACCGAGCTTGCCGGCACCGTTCTGGTATACAGCTACAACAACGGGGATACCGAGTTTTTGCAGGAGATTTCCTGCCTGCCGCCGGGCAAAACGGACAGCACGGCAGCAGCGGTTCATATCTCCCCCGACGGAAAGTCGCTTGCCGCTTCAAACCGCGGGGCGGACAGCTTGGCCCTGTTCGACATAAAAGAAAACGGCGCGCTTTCTCTTTCGCGCCATATCGAAAACCAGGACGAACCCCGGGATTTCAATTTTTCGCCCGACGGGAAATGGTTGGTTTCAGCTCACCAGCACGGGGACAAAGCCGAGATCTTCAAGATAGAAAACGGCAGCTTTATAAAAACGGGCCAGATAAGCGCGCCGAGCCCCGTATGCGTTTTGTTCGGGGCCGAAATATGAAATGCGCCATGGTGACCGGCGGGAGCCGGCATATAGGCAGGGGGATTGCGGCGGCGCTGGCAAAGAGAGGCTTCGACATAGCGCTCACATACGCCACGAGCCCCGAAGGGGCAAATGAAACCAAAGCGCAGGTCGAGGCGCTCGGAAGACGCTGTTTTGTATATGAGGCGCACTTGGAGGCGCCGGAGGCCCCCGAGGCGGCGGTGAATCGGGCGAGGGCCGATTTGGGGCGGCTCGACGTGATGGTTTGCAATGCGGGAAAGGACGCGCGCCACAGCGTGCTCACCGTCACCGCCGAAGACCTGGATTACCTGTACGAAAACAATATACGCAATTATTTTCTGTGCGCTGGCGCGGCGGCGAGAGTGATGGTAAAGGACAAAACCGCGGGAAGCATAATCATGATAACTTCGGTCAGGGCGAATCTGGCCCATCCCGACGATTTCTATTACGGCGGGCTGAAAGCCGCCATGGAGAGGGCCTGCAAATCGATGGCCCTGGACCTCTGCGCGTATGATATACGCGTGAATTGTATCGCCCCGGGGGCGATTTGGAAACCCGATAAAGAGGGCAATTATCCCGAGACGCCTTTTTTAAGGGAATCGATACCGCTCCACCGGACGGGATATATTGAGGACATAGGGGAAGCCGCCGCCTTTTTGGCGGGGGAGGGAGCGGCGTATATCACCGGGACAACCCTGCTCGTCGACGGCGGGCTCTCGCTTCCCGGGCTCTGGGAGCAACACGGCGCGATCCCCTGGGATTCCCCGCACAGACGGCAGAAAACCCGTGAAAAAGCCATGGAAATGTTAGAGCGGCCGGGAATTTGATTCTTCGATGGCGCGCCGAAACTGCGTTTCGTACAGCTCTTTGTACACCCCGTTGTTAGATAGAAGCTCTGCGTGTTTTCCGCGTTCGGCTATTTCGCCTTTACTCAATACGATTATCTCGTCCGCCGCCATCACGGTCGAGAGCCTGTGGGCTATGACCACGCTTGTGCGGTCTTTCAGCAGGGGCTCGACTGCCTGCTGTATGAGGCTCTCAGATATCGAATCGAGCGAGCTCGTCGCCTCGTCGAGAATCAGTATTCCGGGATCTTTTAAAATGGCCCTGGCAATCGACAGGCGCTGCTTTTCCCCGCCTGAAAGTTTAAGGCCCCTGTTTCCGACGATGGTTTCGTATTTTTCCGGCAGGGAATCTATGAAATCGTGTATGTTCGCTTTTTTGCAGGCGCCGGTGAGCGCTTCTTCGGAGGCTTGTTCGTTCGCGTAGAGAAGGTTCTCGCTTATTGTGCCGTTGAACAGATAAGTGTCCTGCGTGACAATTCCGATGTGTCTGCGCAGCGAAAACATGTCTGCGTCCCGCACGTCGATTCCGTCGATTTTCACGCGTCCGTTTACCGCGTCGTATAATCTGGGGATCAGGTTGGTCAGCGTCGATTTGCCCGCTCCGGAAGGCCCGACCACCGCGACGCTGGAGCCTTGCGGGACTTTGAAGGAGATATTTTTTAAAATGGGCAGATCTTCCGAGTAATGAAAATCGACGTTTTCAAATTCTATGTCCCCGGAAACGGAATCCATGACGGCGGCGCCGGGTTTGTTTTTCACTTCGTGCGGCATGTCAAAATAATCGAAGACCCTTTTGCAGTAGGCCATAGAGCGGGTTATATCCACCTGCATGTTGAAAAGCGAGTTTACGGGGCCGTACAATCTGTTTATGAGGGTGACCATGACGGTGATGTCGCCGACGGTGAGTTTTGAATTTCCGTATTTGAACATCAGTATGCCGGCTGTCAGGTATATGAGCATGGGGCCCATATTCGTAAACACGCCTATAGTCATCCGAAACCATCTGCCCACTATATTTTCCTTTATATGCAGCTGCGTTATCTCGCCGTTGACTTTTTTGTACCTGTCGTATTCGGTATCTTCCTTTGTGAAAATCTTCACCAAAAGCGAGCCGCTCACACTCAGGTTTTCGCTTAAGATCTGGTTTATTTCGTCGTTTTTCTTTTGGGTCTCGGTGGCGAACTCGAATCTTTTCTTTCCCACTTTTTTTGTGGGCAGTATGAACAGGGGCACCAAGACGATCCCGATCGTCGCCAAAATCCAGTTTTTCGAATACAGGGCGAAAATCGTGGTCACAAGCGTTATGACCTGGCTGTATATGCTCGTGGGGACGCCGCTTACCGCGCCCTGCACCCCTCCTATATCGCCCGTCATTCGGGTTATGATATCGCCCTGTTTTTCCGTGGTGTAGAATTTATGCGACATAAATTCGAGGTGCCTGTACATCTGGTTCCTCAGGTCAAACCCTATATGCGCCGAAACCCACGTGCTCACATAGCTTTCCAGCACCCCGATCAGGTTTGAGGTGATAAATACCGAAAAAGAGAGTATGATCAGCTGCCAAAGCGCGGTGAAATTGCCGCCGTTAAAGCCGTCGTCGATGATTTTTCCCGTTATTATGGGCGGAAGCAATCCCAAAACGGCCGATATGGTTATAGTCAGAAGTATCGCCAGCTGCTGTTTCCAGTATGGCCGAAGGTATCCGAACGCGCGGAAAATGAGCTCCTTGGTTATCTTGGGCATCTTCGACTTTTCTTCTTCGGACATCCCCCTGTACCGAAATCCCCAGCCGCCCCCGCCGCCTCCGAAATGCATATGACAGGCCCCCTTTTTTTCAAAATATATAATCGTATATAAACGCCGCGTTAATTTTTAATTTTATTATTGGAGGTTTCAGAAAAAATGAAAACAGTGGAATTTTTAAAGGTACCGATGACGAAAGTCATCCTGGGCGACAATCCGTTTATCGGCAATTCGTATGTGCCCGACACATATCCGCGCAAGGAAATGTTCGACTACTATCAATCCGACAAAGTGCTTTCCGCGCTGTTTACCGCCGAGGAAAACGGGATCAACACCTATATGGCGCTCGCCGACAATTATCTGATCCGCCTGTTTCAGCAGTACCGCAGGGAGGGCGGCAAGATGAACATCATGTTTCAGACATGCCCGTCGACCGACCTGCAGGCAAACATCTGGCAGATGATGGCCTGCGAACCCGTGGCGATCTACCATCAGGGCAGCACGCTCGAGGAATTTTTGAGGGAGGACAAAAAAGATATATTGATGAAGCGCTTGGAGCTGATCCGTTCCACGGGCGTATATGTCGGGCTCGGCACGCATGTCCCGGAGATACTGCTGCAGGCGGAGCGCGAGGGCTGGGGCATGGATTTTTACATGACCTGCCTTTACAATTACCAGAACCAGCGCAAAGGGGAGCAGAGCAGTTTCTTCACCAACAAGCCGAAATATATAGTCTTCTACCCCGAAGACCCGCCGAAGATGTACGAAGCGGTCAAAGCCGTGAACAAGCCCTGCATAGCTTTCAAAATTTTCGCGGGGGGACAGGTATTCAACGGCAAAACGCCGGAAGAAATTCCGGCTGTTTTGGAGGCGGTCTACACCGACGTGTTCACGAATATGAAGCCCGGCGATTTGGCCTGTATCGGGGTCTATCAAAAATTCAAAGACCAAATCAAGGAAAACGTCGAAGTGGCCTCTAAGGTGCTCGCTTCGATTTAATTCGAAACCCAAAAATCAAGGCCGCGCCAGGGTGCCGTCCAGCCGGCGGGCGTTGGTCCATTTGGGCAGTTCCTCGCTGCACGGGTATTTTTTCGCTTTTATTTCGTCTATGTCGATTCCGAGCCCGGAGCCGGGGTTGGCGTAGACGTATCCTTTGCGAAGCTCGGGGCAGCCGGGGAATACCTCCTCGGATTTGCCGCTCCAGCCGCTCCATTCCTGTATCCCGAAATTCCACGAGGACAAATCGAGGTGGATATTGGCGGCGTGGCCCACCGGCGAGACGTCGCCCGGCCCGTGCCACGCGGTCCGCACGCTGAAGTTTTCGCACAGTATCGCCAGCTTGCGCGCGGGGGTGATCCCGCCGATCTGGCTGATATGCACCCGGATAAAATCGATGAGCCGGTTTGAGATGAGCCCCATCCATTCCATCGGATTGTTGAACAGCTCTCCCATGGCGATCGGGGTGTGGGTCTGCTGTCGCATTACGGCAAACCAGTCCACCTGCTCGGGCGCGAGCGCGTCCTCGAGAAAATACAGGCGGTACGGCTCCAGCTCCTTGGCGAGCCGTATCGCCTCGATGGGCTCGAGGCGCTCGTGCACGTCGTGGCAGAACTCGATTTCAAACCCGAAGCGTTCGCGCATGGCGGCAAACAATTTTACCACGCTCAGCTGATAGCCGAGCGGGTCGTAATAGGCGCCCGGACACGCGCCTTCCGGCTTTGCAGAGTCGAAGCTGCCCCTGCCGCCGTAACCCCCGAACTGCAGCCGTATCACCTGGACCCCATCTTCCATAAAAGCCTGGACCCTGTCCCCGACTTCCTGCAGGGTGCCGCCGTCGGCGTGGCGGTAGACCCTCACGCCTTCCCGTGTTTTGCCTCCGAACAGATCGTACAGGGGCATATTCGCGAGTTTTCCCTTTATGTCCCACAGCGCCATATCCACGCCCGAAAGCGCGTTATTCAATATGGGCCCGTTTCGCCAGTACGGGCTCACCATGGCCATCTGCCAGATATCCTCGATGCGGGCGGGGTCCATGTCTTTTAAGAGCGGGTCGAAATATGTGTCGACCGCGTGCGCGACGCTCAGAAAGCGCTGCGTATAAGTGGCGCAGCCGACTCCGTAGAGCCCGGGCTGGTTTGTCTCGACTTTTACGATTACAAGCGGTATATTTTCCGGGGCGGTGCAGATGGCTCTCACTTTTGTTATTTTTACCGACATACAATCAATATCCTCCTTGATTTATTTATCACCTCGATTTTATCATATTTGCCGTTAGCTGTCAAGCGTATTTTGCGAAAAATATTTTTTGGCTTTTGGGCTTGCATATTTCGCCCCGATGTAGTATAATTATAATATACTACTACCGTTGTAGCGAAAAATTTTCACAAATGAAACGAAAAGTTCACAAAGATGAGATAAAATAGAATCAAAATCAAGAAAAGAACGTTTACGGAATGGTGGTCGAAATGCAAATAAGTAATGAAAAAATAGCGACAGAATATGAGAAGCTGATGAATAGGATAAGATGGCTGTTCAACAGCGAAACGGGATTCGAAAGCGGAAAAAA